>NZ_JBXAYH010000009.1:0-28905 GCF_056782195.1 Dellaglioa sp. CoH-55-MRSF-8 | reverse complement strand
TTATTTGCGATATTCATTATCGCCTCAATAGCACTTATTAAATATATCAGCTTTCTTTTTCTTGGTCAAGTCTATTTATGTGAATATCTCTTAATATTACAAATAAATCGTAATTTCAGTCCCCTTATCATTCGAATCTTTCACACTAATCTCTCCACCCATTGATGTCACTAGTTCCTGCACAATAGCGAGGCCAAGCCCATTACCTTCTATTTGTTTATTTCTAGACGGATCTACTCTATAGAAACGTTCAAATATTCTTTTTTTGTCTTGATTTGAAATACCAATACCAGTATCTGATACTGCTATAAAAAATCTTGTCTTTATTTTGCCTACTTCAACTACCATACGCCCATTATCAACATTATATTTAACAGCGTTTTGCAATAAATTACCTAAGATAGTGGCTATCTTATTTTTATCAAACTTTACATAAAGATCTTTTGTTATTCTCTTGTCTACTATTAAATTTTTACTTTTAATAGTACTACTTAATAAATCTAACTCATAATTTATCATAGCATCTAAATTGAAACTCGAAATATTTTCTTTGGGTTTTTGCCCTTTTGCTAATTTTAATATCTCTTGAATTAATACTTCTAATTTTTCACTTTCGTCATAAATAATATTTAAAAATTTGTTAGTTGTACTTGAATCAACAGATTCTTCTAAAAGAGTTTCAGCAAATCCTTTAATTGCTGTTACTGGTGTTTTCAATTCATGACTCACATTTCCGACAAATTCATTTTGCATTTTCTCTAATAATTTCAGCTCAGTTATATCATATAAAATTACGATTACTTGAAATTCTACATTGTTATTTGCTATATAGACGACCGTTGCATCAACCACTCTGTTTGTATTGGCAATTTCAACTTCATCTCTTTGCTTATCTTGTGTTTTAATGGCTTTTTCAATTAGTCCACTCAATTTGTATGTTTTAATATCATCAATATATGAATGTTGCTTACTTTCTATCTGTTGGCCTAATAATTTAGAAATCATATCATTTACGACTAGTACTTGTCTTTTATGATCAATTTGCATAACCCCAACTGTCAAATGTTCAATTAATTTTAGATAGTTATTATTTTGTACCTGATAGTGAATATTTCTTTTCTTTTGATAACTTTCAACACGATTAATGGCTTTCGATAATTCAAAATTGGGACTATCTGTATCTAGTAATACATGATAAGAATCTCCTTTATTGACTAAACTATTCAATATATTAGCCATTAATTCGGACTCAGCACCTGCTTTAGATGCTATTTTATAAAGTATAGCTATTTCAATCAAACTCAACACACTTACTCCAATAATACTATTCTTACTAAAAAGTTTCCCGGATACATCCCATAGAAGTGTCATACTAAATGTTAAATTTAGCAACAAGATTAACGTCGTAATTATCCATTTTAGTTTTTGTTTCATTTATTCTCCTCAAACTTATAGCCAAATCCTCGAACTGTCTTTAAATATAGGGGGTTTTTAGCATCTACTTCTAATTTTTCGCGTAAATGGCTCACATGCATATCTATCATCCTTGTTTGCCCTTCATAATCGTATCCCCAAACACCGCTCAATAACTTTTCTCTACTTAGCACACGTCCTGTTCGTTTAATAAAATATACTAAAAGTTCGAACTCTTTTGGTGTTAATGCAACTTTTTCATCATTTTTATAAACTGAATAGTTAGAAAAATCAATTTTAAAATCTTTAAATTCTCTCACTTCATTATCAATTTGTTCATCCTTAGATGAGTCATGTTCAGTACGTCTCAAAATAGCCTTAATTCTTGCTATTACTTCTCTTGGACTAAACGGTTTAGTCATATAATCGTCTGCACCAATTTCTAAACCAATTATTTTATTCAATTCATCATCTTTAGCCGTTAAAATGATTATTGGCGTTTTTACTTTTTCTTGTCTTAATTTTTTTGTAACTTCGATACCATCGTAACCAGGCAGCATCAAATCGAGAATAATGAAATCAAAATTTTGTTCTGTTGCTTTTTTAAATGCACTAGGCCCATCTATTGCTACATGCACTTCATAGTTCGCATTTTCTAGATTATACGTTAACAGCGTAACAATTGCTGGTTCATCATCTACAACTAAAATTTTTTTCATTATTTATCCCCCTGATAACTAAATTTATTTAATTATGACTAACCCTATTTCATATGGTGAGTCTGAAAATATCGCACTTTCTGTTATTTTTGTATCTCCACTAAATGTCCTAATTTTTAATCGACAATACGTTGAGCTACTCTGTAATGCTTCATACAATTCGGTTTCGTTTCTAACTTCAATGCCATTACATTGAACGACCACATCACCAACCTCTACGTCCATCTTTGAAGCTGGCGTACCTGGGCGTACCCCTACAATTAATATTCCTTCATTGGATTCTGCAAACCATTTTTCTTGTTTATTATCATGGCGTTTGATCATATATTGGCTGATACAATACGCAACTAATAGAACAATTAATCCATATATCCCCATTATTGGTATAAATATAGCCATTATCGCTAAACCTGTCCCTATAAAAGCTAAATATAAGTATTGTTTTTTTATAAATTTGATAGCTACTCTTGGTATTTCTTTATAGATACGTAATGATAGCCCAACAATTAATGGTAAAATAATGATGTTAAATTCTGTACCTGCTATATGAATAATTGGCCACCAAGAGAGTACACTATGGAATTGATCACCCGGTGTTAGAATTACAAGTGGCACCAGATACAGATCCTTCATACTAAACGACGATATATTTCGCCCTCGTTTACCTGACTGTGTGTTCGGCGATAAGGGACTATTTCTGAATAAATACAGCGCACAAGCAGTTATAAATAAAATGACTGTCCCTATCAGTAGAATCCCTGTCGTAAATTCAACGTGAAATTCTTCATATTTAAATATTTCAAAATTACTTAATTGAGATTTAGTCATCCCATATACTAGTCCCGATATAATAAATAGCGGAAAGATAGCATCAAATACTGGGTATAGTAGTAGTCCTAAAATCATAAAAATAGCATAAATAACTACCCAGTTAATAGGCAACATAACACCTAGTCCAAATAGTAACATTGATCCAATAATACTAAAAATAAAGCCTACTTTTATTGCATGACGTCCCTCATAAAAATCACTATCGACAGCTGTTCTAAATGCTTGTCTCTCTTTTTTAATTCTTCGTGTATACATACCATAAATCAGTATAATTGCTAACCAAAGCGTTGGTTGCATGAAAAAGTTTCCAATAATTTTAAGCGTTACCATAAATGCACCTATTTTCTTTAATATATAGTACTCAAATTATATCATGCTTTGTCATGATTCAAAAAAGATAATCATAATAACAAAAAAGACTGAATTTTGCATTTAGCAAAATCAGTCTTTTAAAATTTAATTAAATTTTAAGGAAACGACGCATTGAAACGAACGATCCTAAAGCACCAATAATTATCCCGATTGACACTAATAATAAATCAATTTCTGCCAAGAAAGTTCCTGGTGTTAATAATTGATAACTAGTTGATGCCAACGAAACTTGTAAACCGTTATAAATCCAAATATAGCCAAAATCAACTAAAATAATTGGAATGATAGCACCTAAAAGCCCAGTCCATGCACCTTCAAGTAAAAACGGCCATCTGATAAATCCATTCGTCGCACCTACTAGACGCATAATTCCAATCTCATTTCTTCGAGATAAAATTGTGATTCTAATCGTGTTAGAAATTAAGAATACTGCAACAAAGAGGAGTAAAGCACTAATAATCATACCCCATTTTTGGATATTACCAACTACTTTAAATAGTTTTTTAGCAGATGTGCCCCCAAAACTAGCATCATTTACATAATCTAAACTTTTAGCACGTTTTGCAATTTGCTCAGTTTGTTTTGGTTTTTTAGTTTGAACATCAAATGTATCATATAGTGGATTATCATCCCCACCAAATAACTTAAATTCATTACCATAACTACCAACAACTTGTTGTAATTGCTCCTTTTTACTTGAAAAAGTAACTTTTTTAACTTCTGAATAACTTTCAAGTTTCTTTTTCAAATCAGCCTGTTGATTCTTTGTTGTCTTTCGTTCAACAAACACTCTGACTTGAACATCGTTCTCAACATCAGATGCTAATTTATTTACGTTCATTAAGATTGAAAGTAACACCCCAACCAAAATTAACGTTACAGTAACAGCACTAATAGCAGCAACAGACATCCATCCATTACGACGTAAACTCTTAATACTTTCACCAAAATGACGCCTAAACGTTCTCATTTTCATAACCGTATTTTCCTCCTTCTTCATCTCGGGCAATACGGCCATCTTCAATAGCCAACAAACGATGTGGATATTTGTTCACAATAATACTATTATGAGTTGCCATGATAACTGTTGTCCCTTGTTCATTAACTTTTTCTAAAATTGACATAATATCATCTGACGTTTCAGGGTCTAAATTCCCCGTTGGTTCATCAGCAATTAAGACTTCTGGTTTATTTGCAACTGCACGTGCAATCGCAATTCTTTGTTGTTCACCACCAGATAATTCTTCCGGAAATTTATCCGCCTTGTCAGACAAATCAACAAGATCTAGCACGTAATCAACACGTTCTTTAATTTCTGCAGGTTCTTTTTCAATAACTTCTAACGCGTATGCAATATTTTCAAAAATTGTTAAACGAGGTAATAATTTGAAATCTTGGAATACAATTCCTAAATCTCTTCGTAAAAATGGTACTTCTTTTGGTTTCATCGTTTCTAAATGAAAATCATTTACTGTGATTTCACCAGATGTTGCTTGTTCTTCATGGTACATCATTTTTATAAATGTCGACTTTCCGGCACCACTAGGTCCAACCACATATACGAATTCACCTTGGTCAATTCGAAGATTAATATCATTGCTTGCAATAATATCATCAGAATATTGTTTAAATACATTTTTAAATTCTATCAAACAGTGAATCCTCCTGTGTCTATTTTCATAACATTTTCATTATAGCATGATTATTTACCTTTATATTGCAGTAGTCTTACAATTAAGTTTCATTTTTTAACTTGGATTTTCATTTTTTAATTTCCACTGTAAATAAGCATTAATAAATCCATCTATATCACCGTCCATTACCGCTTGAACATTACCAGTCTCAAAATCGGAACGATGATCCTTAACCATTGAGTATGGGTGGAACACATATGATCGAATCTGCGACCCCCATCCAATATCCATTTGTTCACCTTGAATGGCAGCACGTTCTTTTTCTTTTGCTTCCATTTCAAGTTGATATAACTTAGATTTCATCATACTTTCAGCCGTTGCCCTATTTTGAAATTGTGACCGCTGCGCTTGGCTCGAAGTTACTATCCCTGTTGGAATATGAATTAATCTAACTGCTGAAGATGTTTTATTAATATGTTGTCCACCAGCTCCGGATGATCTAAATACTTCCATTCTGATATCATCTTGATTTAATTCTATTTCGACTGAATCATCCAACTCTGGCATCACATCAACAGATGCAAAAGACGTGTGGCGTCGACCAGCAGCATCAAAAGGTGAAATACGAACTAATCGATGCACCCCTTTTTCACTCTTAAGATAACCATACGCGTTTACTCCCTTAATAAGAAGCGTCACACTTTTCAATCCCGCTTCATCGCCAGATTGATAATCTACTGTTTCGACGATTAGCCCACTTTTTTCAGCCCATCTCGTATACATTCTAAGTAACATTAATCCCCAATCCTGAGATTCGGTACCTCCTGCACCTGGATGGATTTCTAAAATAGCATTTCTGCTATCATAAGGTTCATTCAATAATAATCGTAATTGATACTTGTCGAGTGCTTTTTTTGTCTCGTTAAACAAGTCATCAAATTCTATTAGCATATCATTATCATTTTCTTCTTGTAATAATTCAAGCATGACTTGTAATTCTGATACCTTACTCTCTAAATCATGAAACGCATCATATTTACCTTTTAATTGATTGTTTTCGTCAATAACTTTTTGTGCTTCTTCTTGGTGATTCCAAAAATCTGGGTTAGCCATTCGTTCTTCATTTTCAGAAATACGTTCATTCAGCGTCTCTAAGTCAAAGAGACCCCCTGAAGTTAGTTATTTTTTGTTCCATTTCATTAATTTGTTTCCTATAATCGCTTAATTCCATCAATTTTCTCCTTAATTTACTAAAAAGAGTCACCTTCAAACTCTATCGAATTCGGAAGTGACTCTTTAATAATGTTCTCTGATTAACTTTTTGATTAACGTTTAATATTTTGTCTGATTTCAGCTTTCATAAATAAACGTGTCACTTCAAATTCTATTGCTCCAACGACTTCTTCGAACATTCTAAATCCATCTGATTGGTATTCAACTAGAGGGTTTAATTGTCCGTAGCCACGTAGTCCAATAGACTGACGAAGTTGATCCATTGCATCAATATGCGCTGTCCATTTATCATCAACAACACGTAACACAACCACTTTTTCAAATTCAAGCATTTGTGCTGCATCAACTAATTGATCTTCTTTAATTTCATAGTTCTTTTCAGCGCGGTCGACCAAGTAGGCTTCGATTTGGTTAGCATCTTTACCTTCTAAATCTGCCAATGAGATACTGTCTTCATTAACCATTGAAGAGACAGCAAAATCTACAATAGCTTGTAAATTCCATTCATTTTGGTCACCTTGCGTGTGCATCTGAACAATATGATTAACAGTACGTTGTATCATAGGCATAATAACAGGTTTTAATGTTTTTTCTTCCATAATAATTTGTTGTCTCTGGTTATAAATAACCTCACGTTGTTCACGCATAACATCATCATATTGTAAAACATTTTTACGTGTATCATAGTTATTACCTTCGACACGTTTTTGTGCTGATTCAACTTGTTTTGTAATCATACGACTTTGGATAACAGCGTCATCTTCAGTAATGTTCATACGTTCTAAGAAGCTCTTAATACGTTCTGAACCGAATCGTAACATCAAATCATCTTCCAAAGAAAGATAGAATTGTGTCATCCCATCATCCCCTTGACGGCCAGCACGGCCACGAAGTTGATTATCAATACGACGAGATTCATGGCGTTCTGTACCAATAACAGCTAATCCACCAATTTCTTTAACGCCAGGGCCTAATTTAATATCAGTTCCACGTCCGGCCATATTCGTAGCTATGGTAACAGCACCACGTTGTCCAGCATTTAAAATGATTTCAGCTTCACGTTCATGATTTTTAGCATTTAAGACAGCATGTGGAATTTCAGCATCATCTAACATTTGTGCCAATAATTCTGACGTTTCAACTGCTACAGTACCAATCAACATAGGTTGACCAGCTTCATGGCGTTCTTTGATATCAGCAATGACAGCTTTAAATTTGCTATTTAAAGATGGATACAATAAATCTGCTTTATCATCACGAATAATAGGTTTATTCGTTGGAATTTGAACAACTTCCATATTATAAATTTCACGGAATTCTTCTTCTTCAGTTTTAGCAGTACCCGTCATACCAGATAATTTCTTGTACATTCTAAAGAAATTTTGGTAAGTGATGTTAGCCATTGTTTTAGTTTCGTCTTCAATTTCAACATGTTCTTTAGCCTCGATAGCTTGATGAACACCATCAGAATAACGACGACCTTCCATAATACGACCAGTAAATTGATCAACAATCATAACTTCACCATCTTGTACAACATAATCTTTATCACGTAGCATAACAAAATTAGCCCGTAATGCATTATCCAAATGATGAGTCAAAATTGTATTATCTGTATCATATAAATTATCTAGTCCAAAATATTTTTCACCTTTACGAATTCCTTCTTCGGTTAATGAAATTGATTTTGATTCAAGATCAATTTTATAGTCTTCTTCTTCAGTTAACGTTTTAACAAAACGATCTGCACGAACATACATGGCAGTCGTCTTTTCAGCTTGACCAGAAATAATCAACGGTGTTCTAGCTTCATCAATCAAAATTGAATCAACTTCATCGACGATAACATAGTTTAAAGGTCTTTGAACCATATCTTCACGATAAACAACCATGTTATCACGTAAGTAATCAAAGCCTAATTCACTATTTGTTGAATAGGTAATATCAGCTGCGTAGGCTTCGCGCTTTTCTTCAGCTGTTTTTTCGTTAATATTCAATCCGACAGTTAAACCTAACCATGAATATAATTCGCCCATTTCTGTTGCATCACGGCTTGATAAATATTCATTAACAGTAACAACATGAACACCTAGACCTGAAATTGCATTTAAATAAACGGGCATAGTAGCTGTTAAAGTTTTACCTTCACCAGTTTTCATCTCCGCAATATCACCATTATTTAAAACCATTCCACCAATCATTTGCACACGGAATGGGTATAGTCCTAACACACGTTTTGCGGCTTCTCGTACCACTGCAAATGCTTCTGGTAAAAGATCATCAAGCGTTTCACCTTCTTGATATCTTGCTTTAAAAGCAGGTGTTTTAGCTTTTAGTTCATCATCAGATAATAAAGCCATCTCGTCGGCCATATTTTCAATATTATCGGCTATTTTGCCTAGTTTTCTTAATTCACGATTATCACTTTCAACCCATTGTCTTAATACATTTGCCATTTAGCTTTTCCCCTTATATATCAAACACATTTATTGAATTATTTTTAATTATAATATCATTTTTTATAGTATCACTAAATCAATAAATTTTAAACTAAAATAACAAAAAAGCCCTGAGTAGTTAACTTACTCAACAGGCTTTTCAAGGTTAGTTTAATCTTCAGCTTCAATTAAACCATAGCGACCATCTTTACGTTTGTAAACAATGTTAATACCCTCTGTATCAGCATCTTCGTAAATAAAGAAGTTATGGCTCAACATATCCATTTGTAAAATAGCTTCTTCACTATTCATTGGTTTTAAAGAAACATGCTTTGTCCGAACAACATCAAATTTGCTTACTTCATCAATAGAATCTGATTCTTCATCAGCAATTTCATTACGAATTTCAATATCTTTAATTCCCTTGCCTCTTGATTGGCGATTAATTTTAGTTTTATATTTGCGAATTTGACGTTCTAATTTATCAGTCACAAGATCAACACTTGAAAGTAAATCTTGTGATGTTTCTTCAGCTCGAAGGACGAGAGAAGGCATCGGAACTGTCACTTCAACTTTGGCCGTTTTATCTGAATAAACTTTTAAATTAACATGGGCCGTTGAATTAGATGTATCAGTAAAGTATTTTTCTAATTTAAATAATTTCTTTTCAACATAATCTCTAGTAACATCTGTAACTTCAACATTTTCACCGCGAATATTGTATTTTAACATAATAAACTCTCCCTTCAATCTACAGCAGGTAACGAAACTATTAATTACCTTACCGCTTGATTTAATTATAAGCGAATAGACTTAAATTTACAAATGATATCCCTTAACAAATCTATTTAAAACGCCATTGTAATCGTTAACAGTCATTTTAACTTTTGCTTAAATATATCATACTAATTTATTTAAAAATTGTACCTATTGTTCATTATCTTGCAAGGGTAATACTCTTAATGCTTTTAGCATTTTGTGCTAACAAAATATGGGCATAAAATAGTGTTCGGCCGGTAGTATAAATATCATCCACAATCAAAACAACTTTATCCGATAAATCTGGGCAATCTGGACTAAGTTCAAACGGTTGAATTAATTCAAGCCTTTGTTGCCTATTTTTATGCGATTGTTTTTCTTTAACCGTATTATTTCGCACTAAAAAATGATCATGCTTAATATCTAAAAGACCACAGACTTGATTAAATCCTCGATTATTTAACGTTTCAGAATCAACAGGTATCACCACGAGGTAATCAAAATCAATTGTTTCTATTTTGTGCTTTAATTGTACTTGAAAAATAGTTCTCAGCTGATAATCACCATTAAACTTATAATTTTTAATGATATCTTTCATAAAATCATTATAAATGTACAACGCTTGATTCTGAAAATTTAAATTAGGATAAATAAGTTGCCATTTCTTACAATCCGCACATAATTGTGGCCTATTTTGTTCTCGACCGCATCCTCTACAGGCTAACTGAGTATTAATCAATCGTAACTGCTCCTGGCATCTCTTACAAACTATCTTTTTTTCATAAGGTTTAGTCGATAATATAAATGCTAGCGTTAATTTTTGACTAAATGTATTATGACAAATCTGACAGTTTCTCATATCTTTAATTTCCTTGCTTTACGATTCATCGTTTTTATTTGTCCAACTGCCTTTTTTATTGAAATCGTGTAGTCACAACATAAAAAGATAACGTCACCAAACGGACGATTGACATTACGTCCCACTCTGCCAGCAATCTGAACTAACGCTGCCGTTGAAAAAGTTTTATCATCTGCACCCAGAACAAAAACATCCAGATTAGCAAATGTCACACCACGTTCTAAAATTGTTGTTGTGATTAGATACCGTAGTTCGCCTGTTCTAATTGCCTTAACTTTATCTAGTCTATCTGGATCTTCAGAATAAACAGTGTCCCCCTTTAAATTAGGAAACTTCTTTTTAAATGCTTCCATTACTGGTTCCAATAACCAAATTTTCGGCACAAAAATTAAAAATGGATCCTTACGTTTTAGCCACTCTGTCATTTTCAGTGTTAATTTTTTGGGTAAACGTCCTTTTTTTAAATTCTTTTCCCACGCTTTTTCAAATTTAATTTTAATTTCAGGCAATAATTGACCATGAAAGCGTATTGGTAAATAACTAACCGTTAATTGTTTTAAGCGAACCTCCTTTAACAGATCCTCACTTGGGGTTGCCGTTAAAAATAAACTTGCCCCTTTTTGTTTAGTTGCTTGTGTTGTTGCTTGAAGCAGTAATTGATTCTGTGCATATGGAAAGGCATCTACCTCATCAACTATCATAACGTCAAACGCTTTATGAAATCTTAACAATTGATGTGTTGTACAGATGACTAGTTGGGTATAACGGTATGGTTCCGTTGTCTTTCCGTGCAGCAAACAAATATCAATATTTTGAAATGCTGCCTGCAATCTCGGAAATAATTCAATACAAACATCGACCCGTGGTGATGCTAAACAGATGCGCTTACCATCCATAATAGCAGCTTCAATACCTTTGAATAGCATTTCTGTTTTACCAGCGCCGGTTACCGCCCACAGTAAATGCCGGGCACCCGAATTTTTAAAAATTTGTTTCACTTCATTAGCACATATTTCTTGGCTAGTCGTTAATTCTCCATTCCACGTCAATGGACTCCCTTTTTGAGTTGAAAACAAGTTGGGTTCAGGTATAGTATAAAGTGTAGTCGTAGTTGAAATACGTCCTAATATCATACAGTATGAACAATAGTACCGGTCACCTTGTAATTTATTTTCCTTTAAATTAAGTTGTGAAAGGCATCTGCGACAGATTAATTGTTTATCTTCAATACTAATTCCTGGGTACGACGTAAGTTCATCTAAATTAATAGTTTCGTCAATTTCTGAATCAGTTATTAAACGACCATACAAACTTGAAAGTGTCATTCTCCTCAATCCCTTCAATAAGTTTAAATACGCAAAGGAACCTTAATTATGTCAAAAAATTATTTAACAATTAAAGAATCTGGTTTAGCCACATTAATTGAAAAGAAGTCTTCCTTCATTTGTCGTGTCACTCGAATCGCGACAGAATCTGATGCAGTTGCTTTTATTGAATCAGTCAAGAAATTAGAACCTAAAGCAAGACATCACTGTTTTGCATACACATTTGGTACTGAGTCTGAAATCCAACGTCAAAGCGATGATGGTGAACCCTCTGGAACGGCTGGTGTTCCCATTCTAGAAGTTATTAAAAAAAATCAGCTTAAAAATATTTGTATCGTTGTTAGTCGAAAGTTTGGTGGTATTAAGCTAGGTGCTGGTGGTTTAATCCGTGCTTATAGTAATGCTGCTTCGCAGACGATTGAACAAATTGGTATCGTTGAACGTATTTTACAAACCGAACTTATTTGCCAAATTGCTTACCAAAATGTTGGAAAACTTGAAAATTATCTTGAAAAAAATTCAATTATAATCCAACACACAACCTATCTTGAAACAGTAGAAATAACTTTAGCAGTTGATAAAAATTTGATATTAACCTTACAAGATCAACTAATCAACCTACTCAATAACCAAATAACTTTTAAATTAGGCCAAGATTTATATAATGAAATTCAAGTTAAGTAAAAAGGATGCCCAATTACTGGACATCCTTTTTACTATCTATTTTTTTGAAGTCATCGTTTTAACAATTCTTTTAATCCAATTTAGCAGTGGCTTTCGTTTAGATCCAACTAATCCGATGGACTCTACGAATAGTTCTAGTCCCACTAATGTCGCAACTGACATTAGTATTGAACCCCAAATTGATGATATTGGATAAAGTAATGAAATAAATGAAAAAATTAACGCAATGCCATATATAACTAATACTGTCTGTCGATGCGTTAACCCCATTTGCATCAAACGATGATGTAAATGATGTTTGTCTGCTTGAGAGATAGGCTTTTTATTTAAAATCCGGCGTAACATTGCATAAACAGTATCCGTAATTGGTACACCCAATATTAAAACAGGCACAATAATAGAAATAAAAGTTGCATTTTTAAGTCCAGATAAAGAGAATACTGAAATCATAAATCCAATAAATAACGCGCCTGTATCCCCTAAGTAGATTCTAGCTGGAAAGAAATTATATGGCAAAAATCCAATCAGAGCAGCAACCAGCGTAAACATCATAATTGCAATATAACTATTTGTATTAACTAAAAAGAAATAGCCTACCAAACCACTTGTAAATAAATCAATAATGGAAACCCCAGTTGCTAAGCCATCTAATCCGTCTATTAAATTAATAGCATTTGTAATAGCTAAAATCCAAATAATTGTAATAGGGAAACTCATCCATCCTAAATTAATAATACCAAAATAAGGTAAAGTGAATGTCGTCATTCGCATATTTGAAAAAAAGTAGACGATCAAGGCGGCAACTGTGATGCCAAACATCTTTTGGCGTGGTTTTAATTCAAACTTATCATCTAAAACACCGGTGATAATAATTACCAATTCAGCAACAAACAGTGTCACTAACATTTTTATTGGATATTGATTTTTTAAAATAAAAAAATTCGTAAAGTTAAAAGCTATAAAAATGGCTAATCCACCCATTGTAGGCATTGAAACCTTATTTACTCGTCTATTATTTGGAACATCGACTGCTCCAATTTTAATTGAAAATAGTCTAATAACGGGAGTTAGCAACGCGGAGATAAGCGCTGTTGCGAAAAATGCTACGATAATTGGAAACATTTTGATATCTCTCCTTAAAAATATTCTGTCATAGTAGTCTTAACTATACCACGTTGTTAAATAAATACAAAAAAAGTATCAATTAAATTTAATTGATACTTTTCAATGTTTATTTTTTCAAATGATAATTATATGTTGCAACAATAATATTCTCGCGAGAATTTAAGACCGTTCTCAATCTTAAACTCGTTTGATTATGAAGAATATTTTGCCATGGTTTTCTTGGAACAAACTGTGGTACTAAGACTGTCGTTGTGAAGTTACGAGCAGCGGCATTCTTAGCAATAACATCTGTAAATTTCACAACAGGTGAAGCAATTGAACGATATGACGAATGTAAATCAACAAAACGAACACCAGGGAAACGTTCTTTAAATTCACGTTCCGTTTCATGTTCTTTTTCCGGATTTGTATCGAAAGAAACGTGCATTGCAATTACGTAGTCACCAATTGAACGTGCATAATTAATTGCACCCGTTGTAACATGCGTTACAGAACTAACTAACACGATAACTGTGGAGCCATCGTAATCATGAATTTCTGCTTCTTCTGTTAAACGTAATTGTTCGGCAACTTTATTGTAATGATCATTTATTTTATAGAATATAATATACATAACTGGCATGATAATAAAGAATGGCCATACTGTTGATAAGCGATATCTAAAGAGAATCAACAAAATACTAAATGAGATAAAGGCCCCTAAGAAATTGTAAAAGGCTTTCATAATCCAACCTTTTGGGCGATCATGATACCATTTTACAATCATCCCTGTCTGAGACAACGTAAACGGAATAAACACACCTACCGCATATAATGGAATTAATAATGACGTTGATCCATTAAATATAAATGTTAAAATAATTGATCCGGCCGCTAACGTGATAATTCCGTTAGAGTAGCCTAATCGATCACCTTTATCCATATACAAATGAGGCATAAATTTATCTTTAGCTAAATTAAACGCTAAAATTGGAAATGCCGAGAAACCTGTATTTGCAGCTAATACTAAAATCAATACTGTTGAAAATTGGAAAACGTAATACAAAATACCTTGTCCAAATGTTGTTTGTGCAATTTGTGAAAGAACAGTTACTTTTTCAGTAGGAATAATGCCATACCAATAGTTTAAGAATGTTATTCCACCAAAGAAGACTGCCAAAAGCGTCGCCATAATTGTTAAAGTAGCAGCAGCATTTTTAGCATGTGGTTTTTTGAAGAAAGGCACTGCATTACTAATTGCTTCAACACCAGTTAATGAAGATGATCCCGATGAGAATGCTTTCAAAAGTAAGGCTAGTGTAATTCCAGGAACGGCCGTACCCACAGCAGCTGTTGCGTGGTAAGGTACTTGACCTGTCATAATATTATAACCACCAACTAGTAACATCAATATAATCATAACCACGAAAAGATAAACAGGAATAGTTAAGAATGAAGCTGATTCCCGCAAGCCTCGTAAGTTCATTGCCATTACCAAAATAATAATAACCACTGAGATTGCTACTTGATGTCCATATAACGAAGGTACCGCAGAAATCAATGCCTCAGTCCCTGCGGAAACACTAACCGCTACTGTCAACATATAATCAATTAAAAGCGATCCACCAGAAATTAATCCAGCATTTTTACCTAAGTTTTTACTTGAGACAACATACGCGCCTCCACCCTTAGGATAAGCATGGATAATTTGGCGATACGAAATTGTAATTGAAGCCAATAAAACTAAGACTAACAATGCAATTGGTAATGAATACCAGATTGCCATTGCTGAAAAGCCCACTAAAACGGTAACAATTTGTTCCGTACCATACGCCACAGATGAGAGTGCATCTGACGATAAGAGCGCTAATGCCTTAAATTTTGATAATTGTTGATCTCCTTCTTCAGAAGATTTTAATGGCTTCCCAATTAAAAGTCTCTTTAAATAACGACGCATTTCTCTTTACCCCTTATGTTCTATATTTAAAAATCCATTCATAAATGATGCCAAAACAGCGCATTTATTTTACTGAATAGTTATTTTAATTACTAATTTCTATTCACCGAATTCACTCTATTTTACTCGTTTATTTTTAAATATACAATACTGCAAACAAACTTTATTTTCAGCATAAAAAAAGAGCTACTAATCCCAGAATAACACGGATTAATAGCTCTTAAATTTTCATCATTTTTTATGACAAATGGGTTACATCATACCGCCCATACCACCAGGCATTTGTTGTGGATCAGCTGCAGATACTGGTTCTGGTTTATCTGCAACAACTGCTTCAGTTGTTAATAATAAGGCTGAGACACTAGCTGCATTTTGCAATGCTGAGCGTGTCACTTTAGTTGGATCAACAATCCCAACTTCAATCATATCTTGCCATTCATTTGTTGCTGCGTTAAAACCAATACCAGGTTTTTCTGATTTTAGTTTTTCAACAATAACTGAACCCTCAAGTCCAGCATTCTTTGCAATTTGGCGTACTGGTTCTTCCAAAGCACGTTGAACAATCTTGATACCCGTTAATTCATCGCCAACTGCTTCAAGTGCAGCAACTTTACTAATAACGTTAACAAATGCAGTACCACCACCGGCAACGAATCCTTCTTCGACAGCAGCGCGTGTCGCATTCAAAGCATCTTCAATACGGTATTTGCGTTCTTTTAATTCTGTTTCAGTTGCAGCACCAACTTTGATGACAGCAACCCCACCAGATAATTTTGCCAAACGTTCTTGTAATTTTTCACGATCAAATTCAGACGTCGTTTCATCGATTTGTTTTTTAATCAAACCAACACGTTCTGTAATTTTAGCTTTATCACCAGAACCTTCAACAATAACTGTGTTTTCTTTTGTAATATTAACTTTACCAGCTGAACCTAATTGTTCAATTGTTGTATCCTTCAATTGTAAACCAAGTTCATCAGTAATCACTGTTGCACCAGTAACGATGGCAATATCTTCAAGCATCGCTTTACGACGATCACCAAATCCAGGTGCTTTGACTGCAACAACGTTAAATGTACCACGAATTTTATTCAATACTAATGTTGGTAAAGCTTCCCCATCAACATCATCGGCGATGATTAACAATGGGCGACCTTGTTCCACAATAGATTGTAATAATGGTAAGACTTCTTGAATATTAGAAATTTTCTTATCCGTTACTAAAATATATGGTGTCTCTAAGTTAGCTTCCATTTTATCGTTATCAGTTACCATATATTGTGACAAGTAACCTCGATCAAATTGCATCCCTTCAACGACATCTAATGATGTATCGATGCTTTTTGATTCTTCAATTGTAATAACGCCATCATTACCAACTTTTTCCATAGCGTCAGCAATTAAAGCACCAATTTCTTCATTAGCTGAAGATACAGAAGCAATTTGAGCAATATCTTCTTTTGTTTCAACTTTGTGTGATAATTCATGTAATTCAGCAACGGCTGCTTTTGTAGCAGTTTCGATACCACGACGAATCCCAACAGGGTTAGCACCTGCTGTCACATTCTTCATACCTTCAGTGACGATAGCTTGTGTTAAAACAGTAGCAGTTGTCGTTCCATCACCAGCTATATCATTCGTTTTTGAAGCAACTTCTGATACTAATTTAGCACCCATATTTTCAAAATGGTCTTCTAATTCAATCGCACGAGCAATTGTTACACCATCATTTGTAATAATTGGTGAGCCATATGATTCTTCTAAAACAACATTACGGCCTTTTGGTCCTAAAGTTGATTTAACGGTATTGGCTAATTGGTCAACACCTCTAAGCATTGCTGAACGAGCATCTTCAGAAAATTTTAATTCCTTTGACATAATTAATCCACCTCATCTTTAATTTAAATTTATATTAGTCTACTGTTGCAACGATATCTTTTTCATGAACAATTAAGTAGTCTTTACCTTCGAATGAAACTTCTGAGCCAGCATACTTATCAAATAAAACGGTCTCTCCAACGTTAACAGCAACAGCAATTTTTTCACCGTTATCCATCGTACGGCCATCACCAACTGCAACAATTTTTCCTGTTTGTGGTTTTTCTTGTACGTTACTTGCTAAGACGATCCCGCCTACTGTTGTTTCTTCTTCTTTTGTTACTTCTAAAATAACACGATCTGCTAATGGTTTTAACACGTTCTATCCCTCCAACACTTTTATTTAGCACTCTATCTTCCTAAGTGCTAATCACAAAATTAACTATAATCAATTTTTCAAACAATTGCAAGCATTTCAGCTCTTATTTAATAGAATTTTTAATATGAATTGAATTCGCTATCTAGTCAATTATGCTATACTTATCATACAAATTTATTCACTAGAAAAATGCACGACTATCTAATTACAGTTAAAGGAGTTCTCATGTCAAAATCAACTAGTAAAAATTCAATCGCTATTTTATTAGGCTACCTCGTTATCTTTATTTTACCAACAATTCTGAATCAACTATTTTCTTTAAAATCAGTTATCTATCCAGTAATGACGGCTGATTATGTTTTAGGAGCAATATTGTTAATTTGGTTAAATCATTACTTCAGTGCTAGAAATACAATAGATGGTTCCTCTAAATGGTCACAAATTATTTCGTGGGGTATTCTTGGATTCGTTCTAACGTTAGTAATCCAAACAGTTATTCAATTAATTTCATTCACCATTTTAAAAACGACCGTACCCTCACAAAATACAAATGAAATTATGACTATTTTTACAAAATATCCTTATTATATGTTGGCAGTCTCACTTGGTGCTCCCATTATGGAGGAACTCGTTTTTAGAAAAGTCTTTTTTGGCAATTTAGCAAGTTTCATATCACCTATTTCTGCCGCAATTCTTTCTAGTTTATTATTTAGTTTGGCACATAATGATGGCCATTTAGCTATCTACTTTTTAATTGGATTACTTTTCTGTTACCTCTACAAACGAACAGGTGACATCAAAACGTCAATGATTGCTCATATTCTTATGAATAGTCTAGTATTAATTATTCAATCGTCACTTTAAAAGAAAGGTGGAATTATTTTGATTCTGTTACAAGTACAACAAGCAGCTCGCTATTTTGGCGCAGATGTTCTTTTTGAAAATGCAAATATGGATATCAAAGACGATGCTAGGATAGCCCTAGTTGGTCGAAATGGTGCTGGAAAATCAACATTAATTAAAATGATTATTGATCAAGAGGCTACTGATGCTGGTCAAATCATTAAACATAAAGGCATGACCATCGGTTACTTAGCACAAACAACAACTGTTACTTCAGAACGTTCGATTTGGGACGAAATGAGTCGTGTTTTTGATTATTTAAAAAAAATGGAAATCCAAATTCATACATTAGAAGCCCAAATTGCTGATCCTAAAAATGCAGAAGATTCTGAAAAATTTGAAAAACTATTATCAACCTATGATCAAGTTTCACATGATTTCAGTGAAAAAAATGGCTATGGTTATGAATCAGAAATCCGTTCTGTTTTACATGGTTTTAGATTTTATGAAGAAGATTTCAATCGCGATATTAGGACTCTCTCTGGTGGTCAAAAAACACGTTTAGCCTTAGCAAAATTACTTTTAGAAAAACGTGATTTATTAATTTTAGATGAACCAACTAACCACTTAGATATTGAGACACTAACTTGGTTAGAAGGCTATTTGAAGACTTATACAGGGGCACTCTTAATTGTCTCTCATGATCGTTACTTCTTAGATAAAATTGTGACAGAAGTTTATGATATGAGCCATAATGAAACGACTCACTACAATGGCAACTACTCCCAATTTATTGTAAAAAAAGAAGCTAATTTAAAACAAGAATGGAAAGTTTTCGAAAAACAACAAGATAAGATTGAAAAACTCGAAGATTTTGTTAATAAAAACATTGTTCGAGCCTCAACAACAAAACGAGCGCAAAGTCGTCGTAAACAACTCGAAAAATTAGATAAACTTGACCGACCAGAAGGTGACGAAAAAGCCCCTCGTTTTAGTTTTAAATCTGCAGATGAGAGTGGTAATATCGTTTTAACTGTTGCCGGGGCAGCTGTTGGTTACGATAATAAAGTGTTATCTGAACCCGTTTCAATTGATTTACATAAGCATCAAGTTCAAGCTATTGTTGGCCCGAATGGTGTGGGAAAATCAACCTTACTTAAAAGTATCTTAGGCCAAATTCCATTTATTCGTGGTGAAGCATTCCTTGGCGCTAATGTTCATGTTGGCTACTACGATCAGGAGCAAAATCAATTAACAGATAAAAATACTGTTTTAGATGAACTCTGGAATGATCATCCTTCAACTCCTGAAACAGATATTCGATCATTATTAGGTGGATTTCTATTTTCTGGGGATGACGTTTTGAAACGTGTCTCAAATTTAAGTGGTGGTGAAAAAGCGCGTCTTGCTTTGACCAAACTTGCAATGGACAAAGATAACTTCCTAATCTTTGATGAACCCACTAACCATTTAGACATTGATAGTAAGGAAGTCCTTGAAAAGGCGATTGCTAACTTTGATGGTACTGTCTTACTTGTTTCTCATGACCGCTACTTCATTAATAAAGTTGCAGAAAGTATTATTGAAGTTTCAAAAGAAGGCTCTACTTACTACATGGGTGATTACGATTATTATGTTGATAAAAAAGAAGAATTAGAAGCTATCGCAGCCGAAAAAATGGCACTTGAAATTGCCTCATCTTCAGAAGTCCCTGAAGTTAAACCAACAACTAATTATCAACAAAATAAAGAAACGCAAAAGGAACAACGTAAATTAACACGTGAAATTGATCGTTTAGAATCTGAATTAAGTGAATTAGAAATTCATCAAACAGAACTTGAAGAAAAAATGTCTCAACCTACTATTTTTAGTGATGCAGATAAACTTCAGGAACTACAAACTGAACTACAATCTATTCAAACTGCAATAGAGACTGCAGAAACTAATTGGGAAGAAGCTAGCTTAGCTTTAGAATAAGCTAGCTTTTTTTTTTTTATTTATTGACATTTAAAGAATGAAAGCCTATTCTTTTGTTGTAATCTAAAAATAAAATATAAGTACACTAGGGGTGTTCTTTAGAAGAACTGAGATAGGTTTTTTCAACCTAATCCCTTCGAACCTGTAAGCCAAAACTTGCGTAGGAAAGTGTGAAGAAGGACCCCACTCTACAATTTTTTTGTCAAAGAGTGGGGTTTTTGTGTACTCAAGAGGAGAAAGTTATGCCATTAGAACTACTCGATAAACTTCGTGAAGAGAACCCAGTAATTTTCAACATTTCTAATTACATCACGGTTCAAGACGTTGCCAATGGACTCAACGCAATTGGCGCTTCCCCTATCATGCCCAGTGCGATTGAAGAAGCAGCCGAAATGTTACAAATTTCTGCTGCTGCCACAATCAATATGGGATCATTTAAAAGTTCAGAATTACCTTACATTGAGAGGGTTAGTCAAATCGCAAACGATTTAGCTATCCCACTTGTGCTAGACCCAGTTGCTGTTGCCATGCCTTACCGACAAAAAGTAATTACAAACTTGCTTGAGCATTTTCATTTTAATTTTATTCGCGGTAATGCTGGTGAAATTGCTGCATTAGCTGGTGTTGAATGGCAAGCAAAAGGTATTGATGCAGGAAATGGTTCTGCAGATTTAGCAGAAATCGCAAAAATTGTAGCCAAACGGTACAATTGTACGGTTGTTCTAAGTGGTCCTACAGACTATATTTCTGATGGAAAGCGTGTTGCAACTGTGACACAGGGAACGTCTCTTTTCCAAACACATGTTGGTTCAGGCGATATGCTTTCAAGTTTAATTGCTGCGTTTGCAGCTGTCTCTAAAGATAATGAGTTTGAAGCAGCAAGAATCGCCTGCCTTATCTTTGCAACAACTGGTGAACTTGTTGCTGATGAGTTAATTACCGAAAAACCAGGTAGTTTTATTGTTAACCTACTTGATAAACTACATTTAATAACGATAAATGAACTTTCTAATCAGATAACGATGAAAGGAGACCTATAATGCCTGATTTTCCACAAGCACTTTCAATTGCTGGATCCGATAGTAGTGGTGGCGCTGGTATGCAAGCTGACTTAAAAACGATGCAAGAACGGCATGTCTATGCTGCAACAGTTCTCGTCGCAATCACTGCACAAAACACACTTGGTGTGCAAGACAGTCTTCCCCTCCCTGCTAAAATTATTAATGAACAATTTGCCTCAATTGCAAATGATTTAGCCATTAAAGCATGCAAAACAGGGATGCTTGCAGATTCAGAACACGTTAAAGTAGTCGTTAAAAATCTGAAAAAATATCAATTTGGTCCCCTAATTGTTGACCCTGTCATGGTTGCAAAAGGCGGTGCCACACTTCTTTCTGAGGATGCTGTTGTTACAATCAAAGAAGAATTAATTCCTTTAGCCACGGTAGTAACCCCGAATATTCCAGAAGCTGAAGTCATAACTGGCTTGACCATTAATTCAAAAGAAGACATGAGTGCAGCTGGAAAAAAGATTAAATTATTAGGTGCAAAAAACGTCATCATTAAAGGCGGACATTATAACTCTGAAAATATCGTAAATGACTTTGTATTATTAGAAGATAACGATTCATTCTGGATGAGCTCGAAACGTATTGATACAATTCGAACTCATGGCACTGGTGATACCCTCTCAGCCTGCATTGCAGCAGAAATTGCCAAAGGACAAGATATTAAAACGGCCATCTTAGTGTCTAAAAAATATGTTGAAGCAACAATTAGCAACGGTATTATCGTTGGACATGGTCACGGGCCATTAAATCATTGGGCATATCGTGAGGTAACGCAAAATGAAGACATTTAATCAATCATGGTTAGCAAGTTACTTCATTGCAGGAACTCAAGACGTCGCCGACAATCAATTACTACCTACTTTAGAACGAGCGTTAAAATCAGGCATTTCTTGTTTCCAATTTAGAGAAAAAAATCTCTTAACCCCTTTAACCCGGATACAAAAAAAGACACTCGCAATTGAATGTCAGAGGTTATGCACAAAATACCAAGTTCCTTTTTTCATTGATGATGATCTACCTTTAGCACTTGAAATTCAAGCAGATGGTATTCACGTTGGCCAAAATGACCAAAAGATTCAAAATGTGATAGATCAATCGGCGGGTCAATTAGCGATTGGCCTTTCTTGTCAAACACTCGATCAAATTAAACAAGCCAATCAATTATCAGGTATCGCTTATATTGGTAGTGGCCCTGTCTTTCCTACAAAATCAAAGTCAGATGCGACTGCGCCTCTCGGAATAGCTGGCTTAAATCAATTACTATCAATTAGTAAACTCCCGATTGTTGCAATTGGTGGTATTTCAGAAAATAATTTAGCCAAACTGGCTACTACAACTGTTTCGGGAGTTGCTGTTATTTCCTTGATTGCTAAAAGTCCGAACATTGAACAAACAGTTCAATCCATAAATCATTATTTTAAATTGGAGGACGATTAAGATGACAGAAACTAAAGAATTACGTGGACAATTTTTACTTTGGCTAGGTGCGGCCATTTCAATTGCCGAAATTATGACGGGCATGTTACTAGCTCCACTTGGCTTTTCTAAAGGTTTCCTTGCAATTCTAATTGGTCATTTAATTGGTTGTGGTCTCTTCTTACTACCTGCTGGTTATATTGGTGCCAAAAAGCATCAGACAGCCATTCAGTCAACTAAAGTTGCTTTTGGCTCAACAGGTGTGCTCTTATTTTCACTTATCAATTTGATTCAACTAATTGGTTGGACCGCTGTTATGATCGTCAACGCAATTTCAGCAATGAATGGTATTTCAAGTTCCTTACTTAATTTTAAAAATTCAATTATTATGGGACTTGTCATAGCTATTTTGATTATCATTTGGTTATTAGTTAGCGAAAATAGTTTGTATCGAATTAATTTAATTGTTGTTAATTTATTAGTTATTGGTGCAGGTATCATGATTTTTTTAATTTTCAAAGTACCCGTTTCACATACTTCCAATGGCTTAAATATGACATTTGGATCAGCTGTTGAATTAAATATCACCATGGCGTTATCTTGGCTACCACTAATAGGTGATTACACAAAATCAACAAAACATCCACTTGCTATGTCTACAGTTAGTTCGTTTAGCTATTTTTTAGGTAGTTTAATCATGTTTACCATTGGCTTACTTTTAACAACTAGAACCGGATTCACTGATTTTACCTCGTTCTTGGCTACATCAGGTTTAGGTATAATCGCATTATTCATTATTATATTTTCAACTGTTACAACCACATTTTTAGATGTTATGTCAGCAACAATTAACGTTCAGAATATACATTCCTTTAAACATATGAAATTGATTAGTATCATTATAGTTGCGCTTGGCTTAGTCATTGCATGGGTAGTTCCTATTGATAATTATCAAAATTTCTTATATTTTATCGCGTCAGTTTTTACACCATTATATGCAATTGTTTTTGTCACTTACTTTATTATGAAAAAAACGTTGCCTTATTGGTTAAATATTATTTGGTGGTTAATTGGCATTATTGCGTACTATCAATTACAACAATTTGATTTTATTTTTGGAACCACAATTATTATTCTATTCGGACTAGGATTACTCGTTTATCTATCCCAATTTATTTTACCAAAAAATTATTTTAGAAATATAAATTAACCATTTACAAAAAAATAGAGATTTAGCGTTCTCCCCAGTGTTAAACAACTGTTTAGCATTACAAGGCGAACTCTAAATCTCTATTTTAATTTTATAATAATTAAACTATCCAATCAAATTCTAAACTAGGATCAGCATTTAAATTTAATCCTGCACGTTGACCTTTAATAAATTCAACATATCCTGCTGCACCAATCATTGCAGCATTATCACCACATAATTTAATGGGCGCCTTCACAAATTCAATATCATTCATTTTCTTCATATCAGATTCAAGTCTTGTACGTAACCCTTTATTAGCTGCCACACCACCGGCTAAAATTAATTGTTTAATATCATACTCATGACAAGCACGTACCGTTTTCTCAGCAAGTACATCAATCACACTTTGTTGAAAGCTTGTTGCTAAATCAGCCCGGTCCAACTCTTCGCCTAATTGATCTGCATGGTGAACTGTATTGATGAAGGCACTTTTCAATCCACTGAAACTAAAGTCATAACTGTCATCTTTGATCATGGCACGCGGAAAATTAAACGTATCTTGTCCAGTATGTGCAAGTTCATCAATTTCTTTTCCTGATGGATAAGTCATCCCAAGAACACGCCCAACTTTATCATAAGCTTCACCTGCTGCGTCATCACGTGTCTCACCAATAATTTCAAATTGACCTTCTTCAGGCATATAAACTAACTCAGTATGTCCACCCGAAACGAGTAAAGCCATTGATGGATACACTATTTCAGATTCATAGCGCGCTGCAAAAATATGGCCTGCCATATGGTTAACGGGAATTAAAGGCAACTCGTGAGCAAATGCGATAGCTTTAGCAGCAGAAACACCTACTAGTAAAGCACCAACTAATCCTGGTCCATAAGTAACCGCAACAGCATCTAAATCATCATAAGTTACATTTGCTTCTGTCATAGCATCTTTAATACAACTCGTAATTTGTTCAATATGGTGGCGGCTGGCAACTTCAGGTACAACACCACCAAAACGTTTATGACTATTAACTTGCGTTGCAATGATGTTCGACAAAATAAGATGACCGTCTTCGACCACTGCGACACTAGTTTCATCACAACTTGATTCAAATGCTAAAATTAGATTTCTTTCCGTTTTATCCATTGAGACCTCTTTCAACTTAATTCATATTCCTTTATTTTAATTTAAGCAACATATCAACAGCATCTTGCCCATCTTCAACATAATAATTCTCTCGGATACCCACTTTAGTAAATCCTAATTGGTGGTATAGATTTAAAGCCGTCTGGTTATCACGGCGAACCTCTAAACTAACTGTTCTAAATCTCATTAAACGAGCACGCCTTGTAATAGACGTTACCAAAAAGTTTCCCATCCCTCTACCCTGACATTCAGGTAGAACAGCAATATTCGCAATATGTACGTCTCCCGTTATTGCATCCGTTGAACAACCAATAAAGCCTAACATTTTATCTTCCTTACGTAAGACTAAATAAAGTGTTTTGCTTTTTTGGCAAATTTCGCCTTCAAATATTTTTGCACTCCATGGTGATTTACCATCATAAACTGCTTTTTCAATCTCAAGTAGTTCCGGAATATCAGGTACAACAGCACGTGTCATAAAATAACTTTCATTTCTAATTTTAATTCTATGATTCTGAAAAACTAATGTCCTAACAGGTTCATCTGGTCTTAATTCTGGAATAATTTGTTTCACTCGTGCTTTAAATTTTTTCAACATAGGTATTATGATCCTTATCTGAATGGGTTTCTAACCATTGCGTCTCTGCTTGCGTTAATCGTAAATAATTCGGAATAAATGTCTCCTGATTAGCGGGCTCTTTATCTTTACCAATTAATCCCAAAATAAATGCCTGAGGAATATTTAAAAATGAAGCTGGAAACTGTGCCTGATCACCTAAAATATCGATAATTTGTTGTTTAAATAAATCGACATCAGTTCCAACAAAAATTTGTGGTCGGTTACGCTCTTTTAATTCAGTCACCCAAGTCACAAGTTCTCTATGCTGGTCTGGTAATTCATTTACAAGCTCATTATCATTTTTATACAAACCTGAGAATACGTAATTCCTACGTGCGTCAAATAACGGTACAATATCAGAATCACTATTTGTGGAAATACCTGCAGCCAACATTGCTAAACTAGAGACACCAACTAATTCACAATCTAATGTAAATGCTAGTGTTTTAGCTGTGGCAACGCCAATCCTGAGACCAGTAAAAGATCCTGGACCTTGTGCAACCACAATTCGGTCTAGCTCTGCAGGCTTAATACCTGCTAATTTCATGACATCAGAAATTGCTGGCATCAATGTAATACTGTGATTTTTTTTTATATTCGTTGTGATAGTTGCTAATAATGCACTATCTTCTAAAACAGCGACGCTGAGTGGTATATTCGATGTATCAATTGCTAAAATTTTCATTCATATCTTCCTTTATCTCTGCTTTGTTAACATTTTAGCACAAAAATAGTATCACAAATTTTTTCTAAGAGAAAATTAACAAAAAAATAGGACAAATAATTGTCCTATGGTTAATAACTAATTTATTTTGAAAATCCATTTGGATGCGTCTGTTCAAAAGTCCATGCTGTCTTAATGATATCTTCCATATTTTCATACTTAGGAGCCCAACCAAGAATTTCATGTGCTTTTTCACTTGCTGCAATTAAAGTTGAAGGATCACCTGCACGACGTGGTGCAATTTCTGCAGGAATTTCTTTACCTGTTGCACGGCGTGCTGCTTCTAGAATTTCCATATTTGAAAATCCATTAGATGAACCCAAGTTAAAGGCATTACTTTCATTTCCCGCAAGTAAGTAATCTAAGGCGCGAATGTGCGCATCTGCTAAATCAAGAACATGCACGTAATCACGGACGTTTGTACCATCTTTGGTATCATAATCGTCCCCAAAAATTTGTAATTTTTCACGTTCTCCGTTAGCAACTTGTAAAATAATTGGAATTAAATGTGTTTCAGGATTGTGATCTTCACCGATGCTACCATCTGGTTTTGATCCAGCAACATTGAAATAACGTAATGCGACAAACTTAACACCATCTGCAACGTCAGTCCAGTGCATAATTTTTTCCATGGCTAATTTACTTTCACCATATGGATTTGTTGGAATTTGAGGGTCATCTTCATGAATTGGGACAACTTTAGGTTCACCATATGTTGCAGCTGTTGAAGAAAAGACGATTTTTTTAACGCCAACTTCAGTCATGACTTCAAGTAAATGAATCATCCCTGCTGTATTATTGTCAAAATATTTTAATGGTTTTACCATTGATTCACCAACAAGAGATGAAGCTGCAAAATGAATAACTGCTTCAATATCCTCATTTTTGAAAACATTGCGCATAAAATTTTTATCCGCAATATCTCCTTGATAAAATTTTGCCTTTTTATTAACAGCCTCTAAGTGCCCTGTCACTAAATTATCGACAACAACAACATCACGACTATTTTCTACTAATTGATCAACAGTATGTGAACCAATGTAACCTGCGCCACCCAAAACTAAAATTGACATTTAAATTCCTCCAAATAGTTTATTTTCTTTATTATAACTTATTTTAGTAAATTTATCAGTGATTCACCCTTCTTTAGCAAATAAATAGACGACGAAAATAAATTCGCCGTCTGGTTAATTTCTATAAGTCACCCGTTAAAAATTGTGCTTGGCCCATGCCAAAGCTCCAATCTTCATCAGTATTAGTTGTTAAATTAATCATTAAATCTTCTGGTCTCAATCCAACTTTTGTTTGTAACTGTTGCATTAACTGTTGATAGAAGGTTTCTTTTTGCTCTGTCGTTCTTGGTCGCGTTGTTAAACTAAAGACCAATACTTCTTTTGTTCGCATAAATCCAAGCCCAGTATCTAAAATTTGCATTTCATTTATTGGATGTTGAGTGACAATTTGATATCTGTCACTAACTGGTGCGCCAAATGAATTAAGCATTACATCATAAGCAATATCTAAAATTTCTTTTATTTGGCCTTCAGAACGGCCTTCAATCATATCAATTTTCATCAATGGCATAGATTGAATCCTCCTATAATCGTTTACCTAATCTTTGGATTTGTTTATTATTACCAACCATATATAACAAAATAATTTGAATTGGAATTAAAATTAAATCTTTGATAGCACGTGCATAGATAATTGTCCAAGGTGACTGGTACATTAATACTAGCCAGAATGTATTTAACAATAAATCAATAACAACGACATTGATTAATACGGCAATAATAATTCGCGGTAACGTAAATGGTTTTTTATAAAATACAAGTCCATAGAAAAACGCACCTAAGAAAGCAGATAGCGAGAATCCCCAGAAAAATGTACCTCCTTTACTGAATAATACTGTTCCAAGTAAATCCGATAAAACAGAACCAATACCACCCAGTAATGGGCCAAACCACGCCGCTAATAGATAAGTCGCAATAAAAGTGAAACTTATCCGTAACGTCAATACCTGATACGATAATAAATTAGTTAGAATAATTTGACCAGCCAATAATAGACCCATCACCGCTATATTCTTTGCGGTTAACCTCTTTGTTAAATTTTCCATGATTCAGACATCTCCTCGTTGGAGTTGCCACATTGTGGTATGCGGCGAATGCGAAAACACAACCGCAGCTATCGCTAGCCTTCGTCCAAAAGACACATTCCGTCCTTTTGGCACTTAACGCTGTATTCTCTACCCCGAAATTTTGTATTTTACTACTTGTGTAGTATACCACTAAAAAGAAAATAACTTTGGGTGTTGAAGTGAACCCCCTGAGTTGGAGAAATCTAACTCAGGGGGTTTTACTATGTTCACAGTTGAAATAAAGAAAAAAGT
>NZ_JBXAYH010000008.1:0-31103 GCF_056782195.1 Dellaglioa sp. CoH-55-MRSF-8 | reverse complement strand
ACTTTTTTCTTTATTTCAACTGTGAACATAGTAAAACCCCCTGAGTTAGATTTCTCCAACTCAGGGGGTTCACTTCATTCCCCTACTTAATCACTTTTTTAAATATTCTAATTAATTACATCTTTTATCGCCCAAACGGGGCTCGAACCCGTAATTCCGCCTTGAGAGGGCGACGTCTTAACCAATTTGACCATTGGGCAAAAATACTCTTTTAAGTATAACCCATATAGATTTGATGTCAATGATTTTTATGCCAAATTAAAAATTGAATAAAACAACAATACAGATACAAACCGAGACAGTACAATGCAGCAGCCCACATAACAAAAGATAACCATTTATATTGTAGGAGAACTTTCGTGGTACCTATCAATAACGTTGTGACACACGCAATCAATAATCTAATGTATAACTTTTTTAATTCACGTCTTAGTTTTATTTCCAATACGTTCGCCTCAAACCCATCTATAGAATAATAACTTAATAAAATGTGCAAAACTTTAGCTTAATTTATTCATTTGTACTTTCTCTACATAACACAATCTTTATGTCCTTCATTATAACGTTATGTATCAATTAGAAAAGTAATCATCACTTTTCTTTATCAATAATTAATCATCTTTACTATTTCTTATTGTTTCAACAAAATATTACTATTTTCTATTTGACAAAAGACCGTTATATCGCTAAAATTAGGAAGTTAATTATTCTTGGGTAATAGCCAAACTGGTAAGGCGCCGGACTCTGAATCCGCAATCTGTAGGTTCGATCCCTACTTACCCAATCAAGTGTTTTCATAGAGTTTCATAAGGTTTCATCTAGATTCAACAAACCGTAGTCAAAACCGTAGTCAAAAAAATAAACTGTACGGGCATGTATGTACTGATGCATCTACTTTCTTAAGTAGGTGCTTTTTATTTTCCCTCAACAAACCGTAGTCATTTCATCACATCTAATTAAATCTACTTCCTTTAGGGTGTCTTGAATGTCTTGATAACCTTTTTAATTGCATCCCTTTAGGGGGTCCGAAATGTCCGAATACTTATTTTTGCCTACATATCTAATAAGTCCCAGGGATGAATAGCTGCACCCATATACTAATATTTGCTAACATATTAGGTATAAATGAAGTATCATTTTGACGAGCTTACTAGAGTTTTGATGAGCTTTATAAAGTATTTTATGGCAAGTTTTGGCAGGTTCTAACACTAACCCTATTACTTACTTTAAGAATACCTAAACATCAATTATAGATAAGGTATTATTTATTACACCTTATCCTCGCCGCTTCGCCTTTTAAAATTTTATTCACTGCATTTAACGGAAAAGATATAGAGTCTATATTTGTTGCAACTGCTGTAAAAATTTTATTAATTTTATTAGTTTCTTGATCTATCAATTCTATATTTTCTTCTTTATTTTTCAATAACCATTTTACTGCCATAGTAAGTTCATCGTATGTTTTCATTAAATCACTCCAAAGTGTAGCAATATTATCTTGATAGGTATCACATTTTTTTGATAATTCGGGTACATAGCTAACGTATGTTTCAAAATAAATTACATATTCATTCTTCAAATTAGTAATTTCATTCAATTTTTCTTTATTAATTTTTGTACCCAAATTACGAATATCATCTATTGTTTCTAATGTACCCTTAGAGAAAATATCTTTTTTCATTAAAATAATATTGGCGGTAAATCTATTATTAATAGAAATTAATCTAGATATGTTCTTAATATCTTCTACAGCAAGGGCATTACTTAACTCATTTTTTCTTTGCTCTTTTAACTGAAACTTTGTATTTATATATGCAAACATAGCTGCACCACCAATACCTATGAAAGAACCTATATAACCTCCCCAAAATCCAAGCCACCCATCACTCGAACCTACTCCTGGAACAATGCCAATAAAAATATTGATGACCCAAGGGATGATAACAGTCACTATCAATATTACTAGTAAAATGAACCATTTATATTTTTTTATAAACCCCCATATTTTACTCACTGCATTACCTCCAAATATCTTATTTACCTCTATATTAAACAATAAAAAACAGGTAAACAATACCTGTCCCAACTCTATGAAATACTATGAAACTCTACGTAACTTAAAAGGTTTATTTTAATGATCACTAGTTACTCAAAAATCACTAAATGATGATTTAACTCACACTAAACTTTTTCACACTTTGAATCTGGCTACCGTTTGTACTTCCAACCGTATCATTCATGATGGATCATTTTAGATAGTATAGTTTATTTCTTTAGCTTTTTAAATGTTTGCACTTTCGTCAACACTATTAGTGTATATACTTTTTAGCTACTATGCTAAGAAATTCATTAATTTTGCTTTTCTAAATTTTAGCTAATATTCTAAGGCCCGGTATTTATCTGAAGATTCCCAGTTCCATATTTCATTTTTTACAAAAAAAGCACTCACGTTTGTGAATGCATTAATGAACCATTATGGAATATCACTATAAAGTATTATATTTATTTAACGGTTTAGCGTAAAGTTTTCTGTATCTATGTCTGGTCTAGTCGAATAGCGTGAGATAGTTTTAAGTGAAACGGTTGTTTTGTTATGATCAGGCACTAGGTAATATTTTTCTCGAAGACTTGCACCCGTGTACACCAACTCTATTTCCCAACCACCATTTCCATAGGGTACGTATCCTCCCAACGCTGCAGGAATATCATCATTATTATTAATTTTAGTTATAGTACTTTTACTTCTATCTGTTATTATCAAGTTAAAATTGCCGTAATTATCATTTGAATTTTCATGTTTGATAATCAGTTTAATCGCTTCATCAATTGATATTGATAGCCCATCACTGGATTGTTGTGTATCATCACTAGCATTGATGATAACGTTATTCACTAGAGTATTTCGACTACCATCAGTTAACTTTTGATTTACATAAGTAGCTATTGTCGACATACCAACTTTTTGTAGTTCATTATCTGCATTGTCATAATAAGCTACAGTATTATGTACATCCCCCAGTAATCTATAATATGGATTATCACCTTTTTGAATATAATACTTAACTGTACTTGAATTAGGTGTTTTAATTGAAACATTGAACCCATCTGCTATTTTATCCGTTAAACCATTCCAAAAACGATTTGCACCATAATAAGCGATTGCTACAGCTGACTGTTTAGGATGGTCTTTCATCTGCTGAACTGTCAGAGTTCCTACATTCCTACTTGCCTGTTTTTTCGTTTCCTGTAATTTACTTTTTTCTTTTTTTAACGATGAAACTTCTCTACTCATTGAACTAGCTATTTTCTTTGAACTTGCTTGTGATTTACTAGAATCAATAGAAGATGATTCATCCTTTTTTGAATTGCTGCTCCCACACGCAGTTAATGATAATAACATCATTGCTATCCCACACGTTACCAATACCTTTTTCATTTTGAAACTCCCCTAAAATTTATTTACCTTTAAATTAAACACTAAAAATGATAGGTAATCAATATTCGTATTCACCTTATGCACTTTTATAAAACTCTGTACAACATAATCTATATTTTCATACTAATAGTCGCAGGTTTTGTTAGATTTTTAACCATTCAAAGATATTTTATACTAAGTTTGTTCAGCCCCAAATGCCGCAATAACCCGTACGACATTTTCTATTTTGGCGTACAAAAAAACATCCACAGTATGGATGTTTCAATTAACCATTATATTTTATTTTGAGTTTGCTGTGCGTCTATTGCATCTTTGGCAGTCGTTTCTAATGCAAACTCATAAGTAAGCTTTGTTCCATTAGATTGTTTTTCTATCCATTCTCCATATGTTATATGTGATCCCTTTATTGTGTAAGGTATGCGATGTGAACCAGATTCACCCCTCATTATAATAAACTTATCGGTTATCTTATACGTATAATTATAGGCTCTATCTTTTCCCAGCTGTGTACGAACCACTGTATCACTTTTTGCGTAACCTAGAGTAATTAAATCAAAAAGGGAGTGCCGTGGAGCAGTACCATCTTCCATAGCTTTACTGATGTCCTCACCATTATATTTGATTGGAGCAAAACTAAATCCTTTTTTTAATTCATTTCTCACAAGATTAGCTGCCTTAGATGACCTTTCAGCTACCATACTTGATTCTTTGGCAGCTGATTCTGATGATGCTTTACTTTCAGAAGATACTTTTGCTTTTTTTATAGACTCTTTCTTATTTGATTCACTTTTTGATTTCTGCAAACTAGATGATTTTACCTCAGATGATGACGATTCCTTACTTGCACTATTGCTGTTCCCACATGCAACTAATAATAATGCAACCATTGTTGAAGCACATAATACGACTACCCTTTTCATTATCCAACACCCCTTTATTTTTATACACTCACATATTAAACACTAAAAAAAGCAGGTAAACAATACCTACCTCCTTTGTATGTACACTCTAAATACTTCAATAAAGTAATAAAGGGTTATATTTTAAAGTTTCTAACATTCATACCCGCTATTAATTTTTAATGCTATATATATTTTTAATTGACGAAGGCTACCAACAAATTCTGCTGGTAGCCTTCTCACTGAATATTTATATTTAATTTTGAGTTAATTAATTTTAAAATAAGTTACTAATTCTACTTCTAAACGATGTAACCCTACCTACTTTACATCCTTGCAACTCCTTGGTTGCGCCAGCGTGAATAAATGAATAGAAATCATCAAACTGAATAATTTATACTAAGAATATTAATATTGAGCTACTATAACCTTAACATGTTTTTGTTTATTGTCAATTTTTCCGAATGATTTATATAGTATTTTCTCATTTTATGTTCTATTTATGATATACTAAATGAGATATTTTAATGATGGTACTTAAATTAATAAAGTGACAGCAACTTAAATCCCCGATTCAATTCTGTCTCCTTCATTTTGAATACACTATAATAATAGTTTGGAGGTTTATACACTATGTTAAGTAAGACAAAAAAATTCTTAAGAGCAAACAAAATTTATTACGATAAAGAACATCTCAATCCATTAATGGTTCCAGATCGTATTTACGTACTTAATTTTGGCTTAGATGAGGATGATCTCAATAATAGATTTATCGTTGAATACACGTATACTTGGACTGGTCGAATCAAAATTAATAAAATTACGATTCGACTTCATAATCAAGTTAGCCCACATGAATTTCGTAATGAAACAGAATTACTGCATTATCTTAAAAAACACACTAAATCGAGCAAATAACATTTGCATTAATCGTCATTAGATGTTATATTAAACTTATGTATTTATGGTTCGGTTATTTAAAGGTGATTTGTTTCATTTATGAACACACTTCTTTTTAATAGTTCAATCAACAAATGCAAAATATATTAGTGCTTACAGCACATGGAGGTTTCATATTATGGAACAAGGTACAGTAAAATGGTTTAATGCAGATAAAGGTTTTGGTTTTATTACTCGCGAATCTGGCGACGACGTTTTCGTTCATTTCTCAGCTATCCAAGGTGACGGTTTTAAATCACTTGACGAAGGCCAAGCAGTTACTTTCGATGTTGAAGATTCTGATCGTGGACCACAAGCAACTAACGTTGTTAAAGCTTAATTATAAGCCTTTGAAACTTACCTTCGGGTAGGTTTTTTTTTTGCAATAATAACCGTATACCCTCTCATCAGCTGCTGTTGTATGACTGTATTTTTAAATTAAATAATTATTTATCATCCGGTTCCTACTATGCACTTTAGGTTACGTTCAAAATCAACTTTAAATTTATCAATATAAAAAATGCCTCATAATTATTAGACGTAGGTCTAACGATTATGAGGCATTTTTAAGTCACACTGTCTTTCAATATCATAATTCATCAACAACAATTAACTTAGAACTATTTTCATTTAAAATGCGTTGCTGTTTACATATCCTTGCCACTTACCATTTGCATTGTATATCGAGTAATATTTATTGCCATTAATTGAATAAGCATATTTTACTGTATATTTCGTACCTGAGTTAGCTATAGTTGACCCTTTTTTTACCGTCCAATTAAAATTACCCCAGATATCATAGCTTCTTTTAACAGAGACAATTTTATTGTATTTAGTATAAATATGGCTAGTTGCTTTATTATTCACATAACCCATCCATTTACCGGCATCGTTATAAAGTGAGTAGTAAATATTTCCGTTTCCTGTAGTATATCTGTATCTAACGTTATATGTTTGACCATAGTAATTACTAGAAGTACTTTTTTTAGATGACCACAAGAAATTACCCCAGACATTATAACCTTTATCGCTAATTTTGACCTTTGCCTTTAATGATTTAGCTACTAAGGTATTCGTAGCATTACTGTTAACATAGCCTTTCCAAACATTATTACCATTATATAGTGAGTAATACGTATTACCATTAATCTTATACGCATATTTAGCATTGTATGTCTGTCCGGAGTTAGTAACTGTAGATCCTTTTTTACTTGTCCAATTAAAATTACCCCAGATAGTATAGCTATTTTTAACAGAAACAATCTTATCATATGATGAATAAACTAAATTTGAAGCATTACTATTCATATAACCTAACCATGTACCTGCATTATTATAAAGTGAATAATAGACGTTACCATTACCCAATGTATATCTGTATCTGACATTTAAGTTTTGACCATAATAATTAGCTGTTGTTCCTTTTGCTGACGTATAGAAAAAATTACTCCAGATAGTATAATCACGTTTAGTAATTTTAGCGGTTGCTTTAAATTCTTTAGCTGAAGCAACCTCCATTGCGTTACTATTTACATATCCAGCCCATTTGCCTTTACTATCGTACAATGAGTAATATTTGTTACCATTACTGTGATTATAGTAATATTTTGCGCTATAAACTTTTCCAATTTTTCCAGTTGTCGTATTTTTAACTTTATTCCAACTAAAATTACCCCAAACATTATATCCAGATTTTTTAATTGAAACTAATTCATTATAACTTTGTGCTTTCCCAGCTGCGTTCGTGGGTGGTGTACTTTCTGTTGGTTTGTTATCTGTTGATGCACTTAAAAACCAATCAGCATTTTTACCAGACATGATACTTGCATCAATGTTTCCAACCCCTGATAAACCATGATTTGTAAAGTTACTTGTATATTGCCATAACGAATGACTTGTTTCCATTGGCTCATTACTTTGGTATGCAGCTAACCAAAAACCATCATATGCGTTAACAGCCGTACTGGCATATGTTTTCATAAAACTAGCATAAGAGTAAAGTATAATTTTACGATTACCTACATATTTAGCCATCTCATCAGCCCAGGCTTTTGTTGTGGCGTTAGTATTTGCTTTGCTAGCATTCGTAACCGTTTGATCTTCATAATCATTGACAAAGAACTTAGCATCCTTGGCACGGTTATATAAGTCTTTCGCTTCTACTCTAGCATCAGCAACATTTTCATATTGGCTAAATGAATAAACACCATATGGAATATTATATTTCTTCATCATCGCAATATTATGATCAATCACTAAATCTTTACGATTTGACCCATATTGAACACGTAAAATAATAAATTTAAAATTTTTCTTTAATACTTTAGCTTGTGCATCTGTAAATGATCCTTGAAATTCTGATAAATCAGGAATTGAATTATCGCGATTTGTAGCCGATTTACTCAATAAAGATGCTGATTTAACTAATGATTCAGGTACATTTGACCCCATCACACCTTCAGGCTTCGAAGTATTAGCCGAGGCCTGATATGCTCCGATACCAATACCTACTATCACACTAGATAAAAATAATACATATTTCGTCATTCTTTTCAAAATAGAAACCGCCCTTTTATTTTTTGTTTAATAACCATATTCTAGCATAATTTATAAGTCAAAAAGATTAAGATTAGAAAAAAAGACCTTCAATAAAAAAATAATAGACGTTTTATAAGCGTCTATTATTTAATTAAGATACTTTTTAAACCACTTAACACAGTATTTTTCTCGTTCAATTGCATGATCTAAAATCAAATAATGACCATATTGTTTGTTGATTTCTTCTTCTGAGAAAAAAATTAATTTCATTCTTCCTTCAAGATGATCTAATTTTACTTGATGTAACTGTAATTGCTCAATTAATCTTTGCTGTAATTGAACGTCATCTTTATTTTTAATAAAATAAAGTTTCAAAATAAATTCGTCTTTAATCGGTTTTAATTCCCCACTATCTGATACTAACCAATCCATTAAAACTTTTTTACCTTGTGATGTAATAGAATATATTTTCTTTTCTAACTTAGTACCTGCTATTTCAATTTCATGCGTAATGTATCCATCTTTTTCCATTATTTTAAGAGCAGGATAAATTTGACTATGTCCTGCTTGCCAAAATTCTCCAATATCAGTCGTAAATGCTTTAGTTATATCGTACCCCGATAATGGTTCTTGATTCAATAATCCTAAAATAATATATTGTAATTTATTTTTTTTTGCCATTTTTCCCCTTAACTTGACTTTTAATACTTATCAGTATACTATAATCAAGTAAACAAAAACATGTAAACTTTTACATGTATAAATAAACACTTTAAAGGAGAACAAAAATTATGACAAATACAGAAAAAAAGTTTAAAACATTAGATGATTTCTTAGGTACACATTTTGTATATACTTACGATAACGGTTGGGAATATGAATGGTACGCTAAAAATGATCATACTGTTGACTACCGTATCCATGGTGGTATGGTTGCTGGACGTTGGGTAACTGATCAAGAAGCTCACATCGTTATGCTTACTGAAGGTATTTATAAAATTGCTTGGACAGAACCTACAGGTACTGATGTCGCTCTAGATTTCTTACCTAACGAAATGAAAATTAACGGAACAATCTTCTTCCCTAAATGGGTTCAAGAACATCCTGAAATTACAGTTACTTACCAAAATGACCATATCGATTTGATGGAAGAATCTCGTGAAAAATACGAAACATATCCTAAAATGGTTGTCCCAGAATTTGCTACAATCACTTACATCGGTGATGCCGGTCAAAATAACGAAGATGTTATCAATGAAGAACCTTATGTTGGTATGCCAGATGATATTCGTAATGGTAAATATTATGACGAAAATTACAAAATGATCAAAAAGAACTAATTTATTCCAAATAAAAATCGTCTGAACTTTTAAAAGTTCAGACGATTTTTATTTTATAACTTTTTTATCTTAAAGACGTGCATTTAATTCTTTTGAAAGGTCTTCGAAGCCAGGTTTACCAAGTAAGGCAAACATGTTCTTTTTGTATGCTTCAACACCTGGTTGGTTAAATGGGTTAATTCCATTCAAGTAACCAGATACAGCTACAGCTGCTTCAAAGAAGTAAATTGTATATCCTAATGTGTAAGCGTCTTGTGTAGGAATGTTCAAAATCATGTTAGGAACATTACCATCAGTATGAGCTAAAACAACACCTTGGAAAGCCTTTGTATTAACAAAGTCCATTGTCTTACCTTCTAAGTAGCCTAAGCCATCAAGATCGCCCTCTTCTTCAGGAATAGCAGTATCATTAACGGGAGTTCCCACATTAATTACAGTTTCCATCAAGTTACGACGGCCTTCTTGAATATATTGGCCTAATGAATGTAAATCAGTTGAGAAATTAGCTGAAGATGGGTAAATACCCTTTTGATCTTTACCTTCAGATTCGCCCATCAATTGTTTCCACCATTCTGAGAAATATTGTAAACTTGGTTCGTAGTTTTCTAGAATTTCAGTTGTGTAACCTTTACGGTATAAAATATTACGTAAAGCTGCGTATTGATATGCTTCATTTTTTGTTAAATCAGCATCTGAATATTCAACACGTGCGTCTTCAGCACCTTGCATCAAGGCATCAATATCAGCACCTGAAGCAGCAATTGGTAATAAACCAACAGCAGTAAGAACTGAGAAACGGCCACCAACGTCATCAGGAATAACAAATGCTTCATAGCCTTCAGAATCAGCTTCAACTTTTAAGGCACCAACTTTACGATCAGTTGTAGCGTAGATACGTGAGTTAGCTTCTTCTTTACCATATTTTGCGATTAATTTTTCTTTGAAAACACGGAAAGCAATTGAAGGTTCTGTTGTTGTACCTGATTTAGAAATAATATTAACTGAGAAATCACGATCACCAATTAAATCTACTAAATCATGTACGTATGAAGGACTAATTGAATTTCCAGCAAATAAGATTTGAGGTGCATTTCTTTTTTCAGCTGGTAATAAGTTATAGAATGTATGGTTTAAGAATTCAATAGCTGCGCGAGCACCTAAATATGAACCACCAATACCGATAACGACTAAAACTTCTGAATTAGATTGAATTTTTTTAGCTGCTGTTTTAATACGAGCGAATTCTTCTTTATCGTAGTCTTTAGGTAAATCTAAAAATCCACGGAAATCACTACCTGCCCCTGTACCGTTGCGTAATTCACTATCTGCTGCAGTAACAAGTGCTTGCATTTCGCCAAGTTCATTGTCTTGGACGAATTTTGATAAGTTAGAACTATCGAATGAAATATGTGCCATTTTAATTATCTCCCTCATATTCTTTATTTAACAACTTACATTATACAATACTTAGTAGAAAATATAACAGTCAAACAGAACTTTAATTACAAATTCCGTTATTTTTTTTGTTTACTATGAGAATATCCGTAACCGTAATAAGCAACTAATCCTATAATAATCCAAATTAGAAAGGCAACCCAGATATTAATCGGTAACTGAATCATCAAATAGACTGAAATAATTATAGACAAGATTGGTAACAATGGTACAAATGGAACTCTAAATTGGCCTTTACTAGGTTCACCAAATTGTTTCCTTAAACTTATTAATGCCAAAGCCAAAATAACAAGTACGGTTAACGTTACAATATTAGTCAATTTGGCTAAACTTTCAATAGACACTAACCCACTTGCAATCGCAATAAAAATACCGACTGTCCATGATGCTGCTTTGGGCGCATTCGTCTTATCGCTAATTTTTGCTAAGTATTGGGGCAATAATCCGTCTCTCGCCTCCGAATAAATCATTCTCGATAAACCATAGGCTAATGCAATTAAGACGCTTAGAAGCGTTATTATTGCACCTACCGAGATTATATTTCCAATAATACTCTGATTTACAAATCGCATCGCAAATGCAACTGGATCACTAACATTTAATTGTGTATACGGGACAATTCCGGTTAATACTAACGTAACAATAATATAAAAAATAGCAGAAATACTTATCGCACCAATAATTCCTTTTGGAATTGTCTTTTGCGGATCAATTACTTCGTCTGATGCCATCGCAATAGATTCAAACCCTAAAAAGGCAAAAAATACTAATGCGGCCCCACTCATTACCCCACTTGTACCAAATGGCATAAAGGGTTGCCAGTTACCAGGTTTAATGTAAAAAACACCCACTACTATAAATAAAAGAATAATCGCAAATTTTACAAATACCATTATTTTGCTTAAACGTAGTGCCTTTTTTGCTTCAAATGTTGTTAACCATGTAACGACTAACGTAATTATAACAGCAATAATATCGATATATGACCCTCTTGCTGCATTATACGATGCACTCAGCGCAACAGGCAGGTGGATATTAAGCCCTATCAAGAACCCCTGCATATACGCAGACCAACCTGAGGCAACAGAAGCCCCCGCTAGAATATATTCACAAATGGTAAACCAACTAACGAACCAGGCTATAAACTCACCAAAAATAACATAAACATAATTATACGAACCACCAGAAACTGGTATTCTTGATGAAAATTCTGCATAAGAAAAGCCGTTCATTATAACTGCAATTGCGGCAATAATAAACGACAAAATAAGGGCAGGACCAGCCTCTTGACTGGCAGCATTCCCCGTAACAACGAAAATACCTGTACCAACTGTTGCGCCTAACCCTAAAAGAATGAGATCACCGGTTTTAAGGGTTCTTTTTAATTTACTAACATGATGAGTTGTCGCAAATTCTTTTTTCCTTAAATCCATCGATTAACACTCCTTCACCATTTTATAAAGTTTTCATAATTCCTAACATAATAACACCTAAAATAACAAATATTGATCCAAGTGTGACATAAATCATCTCATGCTTAGTCTTCTTTTCTCCTAATAAGTAGATACTACCGAATGTTGAAATAACCACTCCCATTTGAGAAAATGAAAAACTAACAGCTTGACCTAATTTAGGAATTGATAAGAACATAAAGATGTTACCAGCGCCCCAAATAAGTCCCGTTAATACATTTTTAAAAGTTGATGAGTGCATAATAACTTCATTTGCAATAAGCGCAACAAATCCAGCACCTATAACCATACCAACAGCTTGTGGCAAGATTGTTGCCATTGTAAATGCACGTGATTCATCAGCAGTCATGCCCACTGTTGCATAATGAACAACAATTGTATAACCTACGTAACCAATTGTTGACAAAATAATAGCACGTACACCAGCAGCAGTATTCTCATTTTTTTCTGAATCAGATAGAACTGAATTTTTTTTATCTCTCAATGATGTCAAAGCAGCACCAGCAATAATAACGATCATCGCTATAGTACCAATCACAACCATTTGAGTTGTCTTCCATTCATTAAACAGTATGACACCTGCCAACGCATTACCAGCTAACTGTAAGCCTGTTGAAACAGGAACTGTTTTTGAGATTCCGATTGCTTTCATAGCATGGAATTGTTGATTTTGACCTAAACTCCAAAATAAACCAGAAACGATACCAATAATCCAGACTTTTGTGTCCATTTCTGGTTGATAAATACCATAAATGGCAATTCCAAAAATCAAGGCACCCCATGTCATACCAACTGTTTGTTGGTTGGCAGTTCCGCCAAGTTTTCCACTTATAAGTCCAATACTACCCCATGCAATTGCAGGGATTACTGCCATTAAGATAATCATAATTAATTAAATCCTCTACTCTCTCTCTTTTATTCTTTTTTCGCGATTTAACTATTTTAGCAGTAAAGTAACCGTATTTACAACCCTTAAAACAAAAATTTGATGATAGCTTTAGCAACATTTGAAACGGGTTACATTCGAAATCCATCAAAAACACTCATAAACGTTTAATTACAAGCATTTTGTTTTTATGAATTTTTTATATTTTACGAAAAAAAACAATCCTATTTAATAATAAATAGGATTGTTTTTTAATTAATCAACTTTAATAACTAACGTTTTTAAATAATTACCTTGACGATATTCCTTGTTTGTTACAAAGTCACTTGATAAACGGAATGTTTCAAGTAATGTAAATGAACGATTCTTATTAGCAAAAGCTTCTGTGATTTGTTCTTTTAATTTTTTGAGCGTCAATCCTGCCGAATTAGTTGAGAACATGATAACACCATCTTTTTGTGTAATATCAATAGCATCTTCAGCAAGTTGAACATAATCTTTTTGAACTGAGAATGTTCTTTTCTTTGAACGTACAAAACTTGGTGGATCCAAAATAACTAAATCATAGTTAATATGGTGTTTCTTTGCATAATCTAAATAGCCGAAAACATCCATTCCACGAATTTCTTGTTTTTCAGGATCAATATTATTAAGTACAAATTGTTCTTTTGTACGATCAATATTTTTATTATTCACATCTACACTAACTGTTTTAAGTGCGCCACCTACTGATGCAGCAACTGATGTTGCACCTGTATTACTAAATCCGTTAAACACAAGTTTTCCTTCAGCATATTTATTCATAATTGCTTTACGCATTTCACGTTGTTCTAAGAAAAGTCCTGTCGTTGTTTCATTAAGATATGCAGCAAATTGAAGGCCATTTTCTTGAACAATAAGTGGCGTAGGTGCATCTTTTCCACGAACTTTGAATGTTGATGGTTCACCCTTTGTATCGTAACGAAGATTAGCATAAATACCTTTATAACTTGTAACTGCATCAGAAAATGCACTATAAATCATATCTTTGTGTTGGTAAAGACCTAAGCTATACCAAGTAAATACATAATAATCGTCGTAATAATCAATTGTTAATCCACCGATACCTTCACCTTCACCGTTAAAGAAACGAAAGGCATTCGTCTCCTTATTAGTAAATAATGATTTACGGTTCATTCGAGCGTTATTAAATAATTTTGAGAAAAAATCTTCATCAATACGTGATTCTTCATTTCGTGAAAAAATCCAGCCATCCCCACGATTTTGTTCTGCAAAATAACCATAAGCGACAAATTGATTATGTAGCGTTAATGCAACCCATTCTCCTTCTTTAAAATCACGAGTTGTTTGTAAATCTTCCTTATCAATTAATGGGTATCCATTTTTAAACTTTTTTGCTGCATGTGAAATAATTTCTACTTTTCTCAATGACTAGCACTCCTTCTATTTTTTAACGTCTTTTTTATTTAATATTTGATTTAAGATAAGATATAGCCCACAGCCTATCAATGTACCCAATGAATTAAAAATGATATCATCTATATCACTAACTCCGGATCCTAGTACAAACTGTCCACATTCAATAGCGATTGATAAACAAATACCAACCAACATTGTTTTTACTAGAGAATACTTTTTAAATTGCTTTAGACTGGGTAAAATAATTCCTAACGGAACAAACCAAAGAATGTTACCATATAGATTATACACGAAATCGAACAAAGATTGTCCATTTGTCAGTTTAATTGTTTCAATTAACGGTGTCCAATTGATAGAATGAAAATTATAGGTTGAATTCAATCGGATATCCCATGGGAAATAGACATATCTAAATACCGTCAATTCAACTAATAAAACGAGGTACGCAACTAATAATAGCCTTACAAATTCTGTTCTGAAGTTTATTTTTTTCTTTTGATACAACCCTATACTTACTCGAATAACAAGATACACGATTAAGTAAAAAATTGTTTTATCAACACTTAAAAAAATAAGATGGATTAATGGAAAGTGGTTAATACCTTGTGAGTAATGATGTAAAACGTATTCATATAATTTTGATAAAAATAACATTCTTTCAACCTCACCTTCCATCTTCTCCTATATTAACAAATAAAAACATGATATTTTAGTATGTACCATTATTTTTCATGTAAATTTAATAAGTTAAAAATGCATTAACAAAGCTTAGCATCAATTGACACAAATTTAATATAGACTGTAAACTACAGTTACGATTTTAATTTGATTATACTCGAAAGGACGGTTCAAACCGTGCAGACACTCAAACGATTTAGAACATTTCTAAACACAAAGCTTGGATTTTTCACCCTACTTCTGTTTCTTTTCTGGTTAAAAACAATTACTGCATATCTTATTGATTTTAACCTTGGTGTTTCAGGAATTTATCAATACTTTGTCCTTTTGTTAAATCCACTTGGCACAACCATGCTACTACTCGGACTTGCATTATACATTAAAAAACCAGTTATTTCATATTTGACTATGTTTTTAATTTACATTGCGAACTCAGCATTACTATTTTTTAATGTTATTTATTATCGAGAATTTACTGATTTTATGACAATTAATACAATGTTAGGTTATTCTAAAGTTTCTGAAGGTATTAGTGGCAGCTCTTTTGCTTTAATGAAACCACACGATATTTTTTACGTCATTGACTTAGTGCTTATTATTTGCTTATTCTTAACTCGCTATTTAAAATTTAACACTCGACCATTCAGTAAACTTAACGCGTTTGCAATTACATCATTCTCAATAATGCTAACATTGGCAAGTTTAACATTAGGCGAAATTGACCGACCACAATTAATTACGAGAACGTTTGATCGTAATTATATTGTTAAATACTTAGGAATTGATTCATATACCGTCTACGACAGTTTCAAAACAGTTAAAAACAATCGGGTTCGCGATACTGCTGAAAGTTCTGATTTAAATGATGTCCTTGATTTTACAAAGTCACATTATGCAGCACCTAATCCAAATATGTATGGTATCGCAAAAGGTAAAAATGTTATTGTGCTCCATTTAGAAAGTTTTCAACAATTTTTAATTAACTTTAAGGTGAATGGAAAAGAAGTCACACCCTTCTTAAATTCTCTATACAATGGTAAAGAAACTTATAGTTTTCCTAATTTTTTCAATCAAGTCGGACAAGGTAAAACATCTGATGCTGAGAATCTCTTAGAAACAAGTATCTATGGATTACCTCAAGGATCTGTTTTCACATCTCTTGGATCCGAAAATACATTTGAAGCAGCTCCCGCTATCTTAAATCAAACCGCTGGTTATTCTAGTGCTGTTTTCCACGGTAATATTGGATCATTTTGGAACAGAGATTCCGTTTATAAAAGTATGGGATACCAATACTTCTTTGATTCAAGTTATTATGATACGTCTGCAAATAACACTCTAGAATACGGTCTAAAAGATAAGTTATTATTCAATGATTCAGTTAAATATTTAGAAAAATTACAGCAACCTTTTTATGCAAAATTCATTACCGTGTCAAATCATTTCCCATTTGATATTGATTCAAAAAATAAAGACTTTGAAGTTCCAGATACAGGTGATACGTCTGTTAATAATTACTTCCAAACGGCTCATTATTTAGACGAATCAGTTAAAGAATTTTTCACATACTTAAAAAAATCTGGATTATCTAATAATACAATGGTTGTCCTCTATGGTGACCATTACGGTATTTCAAATTCAAGAAATGTGAAGCTTGCTAAACTTCTTGGTAAATCATCCGAAACATGGAGCTCATTTGATAATACACAATTACAACGTGTTCCATTTATGATTAATATTCCTGGAAGTAAAAATGGTGGCATCCAAAATCAATATGGTGGTGAAGTTGATGTCTTACCTACCCTTCTTCACTTATTAGGCCTAGATTCGTCATCATATGTTCAATTTGGGACAGATTTATTTTCTAAGAATCACGATCAGACAGTTGCGTTTAGAAATGAAAACTTCATTACACCTAATTATACTGTTTTAGATTCTACAATTTATGATAATGTAACAGGTAAAGAAGTTACGCACCCTTCTAAAATTGTTAAGGAAACAATAAAGAAAGATCAGACAAAAGTCAGTACCGAACTAAATTTATCGGATACAGTCAATAATCAAAACTTATTACGTTACTATACACCAAAGAATTTTAAGCCAACGCAACCAAGTGACTATAACTATAAGAATCAATATAGTAAATTACTAAAATTACAAGAAACGCTTAAAAACAATTCGACAAGCCTCTATTCAAAACATGGCAATAAGTCGACAACAACCTTATATCAAACAGATGCTCCTGAATTAAAGGCACCAACTGCAAGTTCTTCTTCAAAAACTGTTACAAGTTCAAGTTCAAGTACCAGTTCAAAATAAACGCTACCGAAAAATAAATTTCGGTAACGTTTATTTTTTTATTCTAAACAACTTCACATAATGTTCATAACTATTATTTAAAATTAGTCATATAGATTAATCGAAGAGGTGTCATTATGTCTTTAATTCTACAATCATTATCTAGTATTTTTTATCATAAGAAACAAACAGTTGGGTTATTTATCATATTTTTTTTCACAATACTAATCGGTCTCTCAAACTTATTATTTAATCAAATTTCATTTGAATCATTTAAAAGTTTTAAAAAAATGCTTGCTCATATTAATGTTAATAGTACATCTAGTTCTAATTTACTTAGTGTCTTAACAGATATTCATAAACAACAAGTCAGCCTAATCTACCCTATTATTATTGGGTTATTGATAGCGGGTATTACTATCAGTATTGTTGTTTATAAAAAAATCATCAACAAGCGTATCAACGAATATCTTAGTTTACACAATATCGGCGAAAGTCAGCCTAAAGTCGCATTTGCATTCGCTCTTGAAGTCCTTATTATCTTTATAGCAGCATTAATTTTAGTGATAATTTTAATTTTCTTCTTTAAAAATAACTATACTTCATTGCTGAGAGAACTAAATATTTATTGGCTAACCCATTCATTAGCTATGCAACTTTCTCCCTCAGAAATATCCTCTGAGTTATTAGAATTACTGTCACATAAATTAACCAATTTTAATGGGAATTTTTTAATTTCCTCTACAAACGTACAATTTAGTACATTAATCTCGCAAGAATCATTCATTAATTCTGCATATCTATTTGCTGGCGGTATAACTATTAGCCTTATTTCATTCCTATCTGTCTTATTCTCTACCCGTAACTCATCTCATTAAATTATAGGAGGCATCACAATGCAACTAAAAAAATACACTAATACAACTCAATCATTAACCTCATTATTCCCTACCCATTCGGTTTCAATCATTTTAGATAAATCATTTGAATTCGTAAATCAACTTGAAAATCAAGACTTTATTAATTCAAATTTAGTTACTTTAATCACAATTGAAGAACTAAGCTTAATAGTTCCTTATCTAACTATCACACAAAATATGGGTTTAACATCTAAGAAACAGCACAAAAAAACATATAAAACTATTTCAAAATTAATTTATGGACAATATTTTCACCACTATTCACCGAATTTTATCAACAAAAAAACGACTGATTTAAGTCACTTTGATGAAACACTTATTTTAATTTTTAGAGCTATCTTAAACGATTATTCGGTGATCATTTTATCAGGCTTAATTGATGAATTTTCAATAATAGAAACAAGATTCTTCATTGATTTAGTCACAGAATTAACCTGCCAATTAGATTTAAGCATTATTATCACAACTAAACAGACAGAGTTACTTACTCAACCGCAAATCATTCCCTTTGCAGAATCTCCTATAATAGAATAAACCCTCATTGCATATGCAATAAGGGTTTATTCCAATTATTTTTTATTCTTGTTGCCAATCTTCTGAGTAATAATAATTATTTAAATGATATTTAGGTTTAACTTGTTTTTGAGTCAGGAATGGGTTCACATAACTATCAACCGCAACCCAACCTTTCCAACCTAAATGAATCGTATCTTCCATGAAGTATTCTTCATTACCATCTTTACTGAAATCAGCAATTTTATTAAATCCTTGGGATTTCAATTGCTTTGTAACCTTACCATCAAAGTTAGCTAGCATCTTCGACGATAGTCCAGTATAACTTGCCCAACGTTGGTTTACAGGTGGAATAATAAACAAGACGTCAGTATGTTCTTTAGCAAACTGATTTAAAATTAATTGGAAATCTGAAAATTCAACAGAATGATCATAATTTAATTTAGTCTGTGTACCTGCAAGCTTACCAATTTTTTTGTTAAGCTTATTTTTATCCCAATAACTATTTTTGATTGCAAAATCATTATTGGTTGTCCATTTAGCACCATATTTACCGGCAAGAATATTTAATTTATTTAAATCATATTTTGCTGGAAGGTTCTTAGTTTGTTTGTCGATAGTCTGTGTTCGATCGGCCATCGGAAAACCTGAGAATAATTGATCTTCATGATTCAAAATCGTTAATTTCAAGCGAAGCATCGTAGCATCCGCTTCAGATAACGACTGTCCTTCAGCAATTTTATGCATTGCATTCAGTACAGATTCATTTCCTTCACCAGACATTAAAGTAATAAATCTGTTGGCAGCATAACGATCTGACAGGCTGTTAGCATTTGCAGATAGTAACCACTCTGTTGTTTGTAATGGTGAATAAAAATTATTAAATACCTGCTTTCTTACACCATTAGGAACAAACCATTGTGGTGATACCACCATAACTGCTTTTTTATTTCTTAATTGATTTTTGATACCTTGTAAATAAAAATAATGATTAAGCGATTGTGTCCCACCAGTTCCCATTAAAAATGGACGATATGAACGATTATATTTTTTCGCTAAAACTGAAGGATGCATCGAATCCATCCGTGAAAATTCGGATGAACCGATAAATGCCACATAACCATCATCTAATGCCTTTTGACGAATAGCAGAGCCCTTTAAAATTAAAGTAGATTGCGATACTGCTGCTTTTTCTTCAGTTTTTGCAGAACTGAAATTATAATTGACTGGTGCAAGTAGTATGGCTAATAGTAATGCAACAGCCAAAACAACAGGCCCAATGATCATGAATAACTTCTTTTTCAATCCCATTTAGATCAAGCTTTCTACTTTTGCAATAATTAAATTTGGTGTTGCCCACTCAGAACGTTCAAACTCTGAAATTGGAATATCAACACCTAATTCATTTTGTAATTCTAAGATTAATTGAATTGAACCCATTGAATCTAATAGGCCTTCATCAAAAACATTTAAATCTAAATTATTTCTAACTTCTGCGCTACCTGTTGTCTCTTCTAATATATCTAAAACTTTATCTTTTGTGTTCATATCAATTCTCCTCTAATTATCTATTTTATGAAAAATATAGTTTGTCCAAAAATCCTGAAAAGATTAAGAAACTTAAGCAAACGATGTTAAACGTAATAAAGATTGCAAAAATTTCTGTAAATTTATTACTTGGAATACTGGTTTTATGTTTCTTTTTAAATCTGAGCCATGCATCATTAATGACGATAGCTATCGCATGGAATAGGCCATAGGCAATGTAATACCAAGTAACCCCGTGCCAAAATCCCATGAGTAAGAATAATCCAAAATAACCAACAATAGCTGTTGTTATTCGACTTTTAATTAATTTATGTTTCATCATAAAAAAGACTAATCTCATATAAACAAAATCACGGAACCAGAATGAAAGTGTCATGTGCCAACGATTCCAAAAGTCTTTAATATTGTGTGCGATGAAAGGTCTATTAAAGTTAGGAGGTGTTTCAATTCCCATAAAGTAACTGATACCAACTGCGAATAAACTATAACCAGCAAAATCAAAAAATAAATCCATACTGTACGTGTACATGTAACCAACTAAGGCCCACGATATACCACCGTCTAGTAATGCAATACGTGCGACGTGAGGTAACAGCATCGTACCAAATAGGTATGCTAGTAAAAATTTATATAAGAAACCTAAGAAAATGTAAAATACACCCTTTTGTAACATTTCTAAATATTTTTCTCGACTTGGGACATTTTGATAATCTTTAACAAACCGTCTGTAACGATCGATTGGTCCCGATGAGATAGTTGGGAAAAACAATAAAAATTGTAAGGTTAGCATCAAATCAAATTTCTTAATACTACCATCTCGCGATTCCATAATCATTTGAACCGCTTTAAACGTTAAATAACTAATTCCTAAAAAGCCAATAATTGATGGTATACCATTATTAATGGCTGGTGTTATTTTTACGATGGATAATGGTGCTATCGCTAAAAGGACAGCCATAATAAAAACCCACGTTTGATTATACTTACTACGATAATTCATGTATAAACCGATAAGTAAGACTTCAAAAATTATATAAATAAGTAAATTAAAGCCTTCGTGAAGTTTTGGACCGCCAAATATTAAGAAAATAAAGAGTAATGAAATTAACGTTTCATACAATCTAAATCTTTTACCATTAAGCAAACCAACAATAATTGGAATTAAAACAACAATAAGATATAGAAAGTACATCGGATTGACATAAGGTTGGAATGATACCATTAAGCATTCACCTCATTTATTAGTGTTTTCCGATCAATTTTACCATTTTGCGTTAATGGTAAAACATCAACATAAACAAACTTCTGTGGAATCATATATGACATCATTGTATCTAACAAGTATTTTTTAATTTCAACTGTTAATTCTGAGTCTCGTTCAACTGGATTATCATTTTGAACAACATACGCAATTAATTGAACCACTTTATGATCCTTATTATATTTTGGAATAGTGATTGCTTGTTTTACAAATGGATGCGATGACACATGATGGTCAACTTCTTCTAATTCAATTCGGTAACCATGTAGTTTAACCTGGAAATCAATTCGTCCACGATATAACAACATCCCTTCAGAATTTATGATTGCTGCATCACCAGTTCGATAGGCAGCTACGCCATCCATTTCAAAAAAAGCACTGGCCGTTTTTTCAGGATTGTTAAGATAACCTTTTGAGACACTAGGTCCAGCAATAATTAATTCACCTTCATCACCATTTGGTACTAGTTCATTTTCTGGATTAACTACAACCATCTTTGTATCTGATTTGGCATAACCAATTGGTAATCGTGGGTATTGTTCTAAAATAGCATCAGTAATCTCAACACTCGAAACCGCAACTGTTGCTTCCGTAGGACCATACGTATTAAATATCTTAGCCATTGGGAATCTTTGCTTCAATGCTGCAGCTGTTTTGTGAGTTAATTCTTCACCACAAAATAAGAATCGACTAAGATCTGGTAAATGTTTATCATCAAACGTTGGTTCTAATAAACAAATATCAATAAATGATGGTGTTGAAACCCAAACTTGTAAGTCCAGAGTAGGTAACGTTTGGAAAAGAACTTTGAAATTATCCGTCACTTCTTGAGGTAAAACAGATAACTTACCACCCATAGTTAATGTAGGATACAAGTCCATTACTGATAAATCAAATGAGTATGGTGCCTGAGATAGACTATTGGGATGTTCTGGTAGAGAGAAATCTTCTATCATCCAGTTCACGTAACTTATCAAGTTATCATGACTAATTTGAACCCCTTTTGGCTGTCCAGTCGTACCAGATGTAAAGATAATATAGAAGTTATCTTTACCAGTTACTTGGAAACTAGGATCAGGAACTTCTACCCCTTGATTATTCTCAATAATTTCTGTTAATTCAGTTGATAAAATTACAGGTACATCGAGTTTAACTTCAGGTAATTCTGCTACAGCTATACAAGCGACTGGTTTCGCAACTTCTTGAATTGACTCTAAACGCTCAGCTGGTGAGTGCGAATCAATTGGAATATATGCGTGCCCTGCTTTAACGCTTCCTAAAAAAGCCACTAGCATATTAAATTTTTGATTTCCATATATCATAATTGGACGTTTATTATCTAAATTTAATTCAATCAAATGCAATGCTAATGCATCAGATTTTTCTTTTAACTGTTGATAAGTATTTGTCTCACCCAAATCATTGTAAACAATGCGATTGGGATCGGACATTGCGATCATATCAATTTGATTAATTACATTTTTTATCATGTCTTTGCTCTCCTTTAAAATTCATTATAGATAAACGTACCATTACTTATACCTTTAAATGAATACAGGTAAACTAGCATCGCCAATACAATAAAATAAAAGGCAGTTCGAACGATAAACATAAAAACTTCATTTTCTTTTAAATCATGCCATTTTTGGCTCATATTTATCACATCCCCCTTAGAATGAATATAGTATACACTTTTTTTCCCCCGTTTAGCATTCATCTATGTCATACTAACCTAACAATTTTGTAATATTAAACTTAGTTAATAATCTTATTAACCGCTTTTTAGTGTAACAGAATTACATCTATATCACAAAAAAGAACGATTTCTATTTGTATATAGAAATCATTCTTTAATAATTTTTTAACTATTTATTCATTTTCTTGATTTGGAAACGTCAATGTAAACGTTGTCCCTTTTCCTTCAGTACTCATCACTTCAACTTTTCCGTTATGAAGTTGCATTAATTGATGAACAATTGATAATCCCAATCCTGATTCTCCGTACTTAGTACTCTTACGAGATGGATCTGCCTTGTAGTAACGTTCCCAAATATTTTCTAGCTGGTCTTTTGTCATGCCAATACCTGTATCAGTAATCCTAAAGATACTTTCATGGTAACCACGTTCAGCTGAAATATGAATCGTTCCTGATTGAGTGAATTGAATGGCGTTTTGCGTAATGTTAAAAATAACTTGCACAAATCGATCGTAATCCGCAAAAACCATTAAGTTTTTAGGAACACTTAATTCAATCTTATCGTCGGCTTCTATTGCTTTTTTTGTTAGTTGTTCAACGATGTTATTCAAAACAATAACCGCATCAAAATTACTTGGTGCTAGCGTAATTTGATTTGTCCTAATTTTTTCATAGTCTAAATTTTCATTGACTAATCGGATTAATCGCTTAGTTTCACTTTGCATTAGTTCAATGCTCTTCCCTTTGCTCTCTTCTGGAATTGCATCGTATGCTAGCCCTTCAAGTAGTCCGTTAATAGTTGTCAACGGTGTACGCATTTCGTGTGCAGCGTCAGCCATAAATTGTCTACGACGTTCTTCTTGACGTTTTATTTCTTTCTCTGATTCTTTCAATGAAGAAACCATGCCATCAAAATCTTGTGCCAAATCATCTATTTCATCTCGATGTCTACTTTCGATATGCACATCAAAATTACCATCAGCAACCATTCGAGTTGCACGTCTCAATCGATTAATTCTAGAAACAGAGTATCTCGCTAAAAGATAACTCAAAATAATTCCAGCGATAACAGAGACAATAAACGCAATAACCAAATTCTGAGTCATTTGACTCATATTGGATTGAATATTAGAAACATTGGCTCCAACCGATATAACCGCATATAATTTACCATTATAAAAATAAGGTTTCAAAATATCGGTCATATTAATTGCTTTCATATCTGTTTTTAATTGTCTATTAATATGCGGTGTACGGTGAACAACTTCACCATTTTCCAATTTTTTCCACTGCTCACTTGTAATATTGTCCTGTACCGCATTATCAGGATAGATAATTTTAGATTTTTTAGTATAAATAGTAAATCGAACATTTTGCGTTTTTAAAATTAATTCTGCATTTCTTAAATTATTTAAGTTTAAATTAAATTGCGTTTTTGAATCGGTTGTTTTTAAAACCATTGATTCTGACATTAAACTATCCGAGTAACCTTCCAATTGTGTCCATGTATTTTTATAGACCATATCACTCGTGAAATTTAAAAATAAAGCGCCAAATACAATGACCAATGTAATAATAACCGCGAAGAATGCTAACATTTGCTGATAAAGTAGCTTCATTAGTAACCAGCTCCTGAGTCATCAAATTTATAACCGACACCCCACACCGTTTGAATAACTTGTGGACCCACTTTTTCAATTTTTTGACGTAATTTTTTAATATGTGCATCAACTGTTCGTTCATCACCAAAAAATTCATAATCCCAAACTAATTCCAATAGTTTTTCTCTTGAAAAGACTTGTTTTGGTTTATTGGCCAACGTTTTCAACAAATCAAATTCTTTTGGTGTTAAATCATGAATTAAAACGTCTTGTAAGTATGCTTCTCGACGAGCTGTACTTAATTTAAAGTGAGTTGTGACAATATCAAAACTAGTACTTTCATTTTCTGTTTCATCGTCAGTTCCAACACTTGGTTTTTCTGCCCGGCGGTGAAGGGCCTTAATTCTAGCAATCAATGTTATTGGGCTAAAAGGCTTTGTTACATAATCATCTGCGCCCATTTCTAATCCAAGAACTTGATCACTTTCGGTATCGCGTGCCGTTAAAATAATAATGGGGACATTAGCTGAAACTTTTCGAATCGTAGAACTGACTTGCATGCCATCCATACCAGGCAAATTCAAATCAAGCGTAATCATATCCCAACTATCCGGATCTTCATTAAACATAGCAACAGCATCATTACCATCATAAGCGTACTGAACGTCCCATTTTTCTTTTTGAAAAAACATCGACATCATTTCAGAAACTGCCTTATTATCCTCTACCATCAATAATTTCATATTATTCCTCTTTCATTTCCAATTTAATGAAAATCATAATCTTATCTGCTACTTTGAGCGGTCTTATATTCCATTAGTATAACTAAATAATATGAATATTTTTAGTTTTTTTTCGTAATATATTTTAATACCATCAATTTTAATGTATTGTAACTACTTTTACTGTATTTTAGTAGCTGATGAACTGCTTACCTGGCTTGTACTACTACTAATAGCACTTGATTCTGAACTGCTTACGGCTGTATCTGATGACGCGTCGGCTTCTAAACTAGAGCTTGTTTCATCCGTTGAACTTGATTCTTCTACAGAACTTGCCTTTGCCTCCTGGCTTGATGCGCTGGATGACTTTTTACTTGCTCCCGAGTAAATTTTATTTGCTGAAGTTCCCTTATAACTTTGGTGTTGGATAATTACCTTTAATTTATCTGTTCGCTTAAGTAAGTTTCCTTCACTCGGCTCCGATAATATCATGTTTTTCCCAGACCATTTCTGTACAAATACAATTTCTATATGGTTTTTGTTGGCCCACTTTTGCGCTTCCGATTGAGATCCAAATTTAGGAACTTTTATATAAATTTCAGCTTGTTTCTTATCTTCAGCCTGTTTTTTTAATGCATGAGATAAAGTTTCTTCAAGTGAAACCAACTTTTTATCGGCTTGTTTCTTATCTGAAAGATCTTTTTTATAATCATCAAATACCTGATACTGCTCTGTCTGTGTGGCTAAATCTTTAGCTATCACTTCTTCAATTTGATTTAAAAAGGCAAGATTATTCCATGAATAGTGTAATTTACTGACAGCATTCGTATAGTCATCTATTTGCTGACTTGTACTTTTTTTCAAGATTTCTACATTACCTGACAAAGGGTCATACGTGGCTGTCTTCATGGCAATGGACATTACACCGTTTATTGCTATTGCATCTTTTGCCAAATTTTTTTGTAGTGTATAAATTCGATTGGCAAATTGATCTTTATTTGAAGAATTAATCAATAACTGATTAATGTACCCAAATTGTTCATTATTCAATTTTTGAATCGTTCCAGGGGTCACATTTACTTTAACTGTTTGTTCATCATCCTTAACAAATACATCTTGGTATAATGAATTCACTTTCACTTTTTTTAATAAATTATCATATTTTGTCTGGTAATCAGCACGTGAATTCTTAGAAATATTTGATAATGTATCATCTAATTTTTTCATTTCACTTGAAGTTGCTTTAGTCGTTAACTCCTCTGTTTTAATGTTGTAACTATCTGCATAAATTTCATTAAACTTTTGTTTTGCTTCTTTAGACTTAACATTAGAGTCGTAGAGTGAGTCTGGCGTTTGATTTGCCATTGTTAATTTTGAATTATCATTTTTGGACCAATCAAGACTAATTTGATACCGATTGATAACCGTATAGACGCTCCAAATACTCAAGCTAACCGCAATAAACAACAAAATACGATACGCCCACTTTAAAAATTGTCGTATCGATTTATGACTAGCTTGTTCTGGTTTAAAATCTGCTTTATTTTCTCGGTTAACAGTTTTTTTTCCTGTTTGCTTTGTCCCTCTTGATCTCGGTTCCATTTTTATTCACCCTCTAACGTCTCTTTAGCCGCCTTAATGCCATCATTAGCCTTGTCTAATTTTTTCTGAACATTATTTAATTTTTTCTGAGTTGACTGCTCCCATGAACCAATTTTATATGCTTCAGGTTTCTTGTGATATGAAGGATCCTCTAATTTTATTTTTAACGTGTCCTCAGCAATCTTTTTAGACAAATACGTTTTATATATTTTAGCTTTTTTTACATCAATTTTTTCTGGCTCTTTAACGCCTAACGTTACTACTTTATCGTTAGGTTCATATTGAGCTGCAAGACCAGTTCCTGACAATTGTATAACAGTTGATGGTTTTGTCCACTCACTATTATCAGCATTCTTTTCTTTTGAAAAATGTACCATTAGGTCACGATATAAATTAACATTTGTCATTGCAGATGCAGCATCAGTAATATAATGTCCTTTTTTCATTGGTTCATCATACCCTAACCACATCGAAATAGAAGTTGATTTAGTGAACCCATTCATCCAGACATCCATATTTGCATTCGCTGGAAATCCCGATGAAGCAGAATAACCGACGGTCCCTGTCTTCATTGCCTGATGAACATTATCAATTCTTGCAGAAGGCGCTGTCCCACCGGCATTAGGTACGCCTTCCATCATTGACGTTAGCATAAATGCTGTTGAGGCCTTCATAGCACGTTTACTATTTACCTCATATTTTTTAACACTATTATCTGAAAATTTTAGACTTGTGACGTAACGAGCCGCATGATAGGTTCCGCCATTTGAAACGGTGCCATATGCTGTCGCCATTTGTTCGGTAGAAACATCGAGTCCAATAGCCTGCGACCCCGCAGGTGCATTATTTTGAGCCATCCCTACTTGTGCTAAAAATTGGCTAGCCTTCGCACTCCCAACAGTATTTAACGTTCTAATTGCTGGTGTATTAGCCGAAACTCGTAATGCGTTTTGCATCGTTATTGATTTATAACTCACTTTATCAAAATTCTGAGCAACAAGATTAGTTCCCGGATAAGTATATGAAGTGCCATCTAAGGCATGTGTGGTTGCCCACCCAAAGTATTCAATAGCAGGGCCATAATCTAATAGTGGCTTAATTCCTGATCCTGACGAACGCTGCGTAGAAATTGCCCGATTATAACTGAAGGCAGTTTTTTGATGACGTCCACCATATTGAGCAACAATATTCCCCGTTTTAGGATCTGTAATTGTAATTGCAGATTGTTCTGCTGAATTTTGATAATATTTTTTATTATCAGCTAATTTTTTAACAGTCGCATTTTGCTTTGAATCAAGCGCTGTTGTAATTTGTAATGGAGTTTTAGCTAAATCGTACCCTTTATCGCTAACTTGTTCTAAGGCAGAAGTAACATAAGCATTATTTTCAAGAATTTTTTTTGTAACAGAATTTTCCATCCAATGGCGTTTCTGTAAATCTTTTGTCACTGATTCTGCGACAGCAATTTTATATTGTTTCTTTGTAATTACCTTATTCTCAAGCCCTGTTTTTAATATTATATTTCGGCGTGTTTGAACGGCTTTAGGGTTTGAATATAAATTATAGGTAGAAGGGGCTTGGCCCAATCCAGCTATAATTGCCTGTTGACTAATACTCAATTGTTTTAAAGTTTTACCAAAATACGTTTCTGAAATGGTCTGTGCCCCATATGATCCTTCGCCTAGACTCATTTTATTAACATAAAACTCTAAAATCTGTTTCTTACTATAATTATGGTATAACTGTTGCGCTAAGAAAAATTCTTTTATTTTCCGGTCTACAGTCCGATCTTTATTACTCGTTGAAAAAACAGTTAATTTAATTAACTGTTGCTCAATACTTGATCCACCTCGAGCTGACCCTTTACCTACAGCTGATTTAATGGAAGAAAGTCCCGCATTAAATAAGCCGGAGGGCGAAAATCCCGCGTCTTTGTAAAATGTTTGATCTTCTGTTGCTAATAACAGATTACTATATGTTTCAGGAATGTCTTTTGACTTAACATAAACTCGTTTATTCAGCGCTGAAGACCAAATTAACTGGCCATCTTTATCATACATATTTGAACTGGCATCAGATATTAATTCCTGACTTGTAACTGTTGGCACGGACTTAATAACTGTCGCAATATAAATACTTATCGTCGTAACTCCTAATAAAAATAAAACACCAAATATTGCAATAACTCTAAAAATCCACGGATGCCGATGACGCCATCTTTCTTTATCTTTCTTATTTTGTTTTACCATTATGCCATCCCCGATTCTGTGACACGAGTCACATCTCTTGCCATGACATTATTTATTATTTTTTCTATGTATAAATCTAAATTTCCCAATTTATTACCAACTAACAAAACGTAACCCCCTACTACTTTTCTTAACAATACAAAATCTGACTAATCCATTTCGATAATTGTATTGTAATCCTCTAACTATGTAAATTTTTATATCGTTCACAATTGATAACGTTCATATAAGTATTAAATCCTCATTTAACCGTGAGTCATCCCCATTTATATATGTTAAATATAACAATCATAATGACTATATACAAGCGCTAAACTGGATGTTTAAGTTAAGACTTGTATAACTTCTACCTCGTACGTTAAACTAGAGTAATTAAATAAAGAAAGTTTGGGGTTAATATGAAAAACAAAAAAATGATTGGTTTAATTGCAGTAATTATTATCATTATTCTTGGGGGAATTGGGTTCTTCTTCTACCATCAAAATGCAGAAACAACAAATGATACGGAAACTACTACTTCTTCATCAAGTGTAGCGTCAAACGTTGAACTACCACAACTTAGTTCAAAAGTAACAAAAAAAGAAGCTGTCGTAGATATTCAGACAACAAAGGGAAATATCAAAATCAAATTATTCCCGGAATATGCACCAAAAGCTGTGAAGAATTTTATTACTCATAGTAAAAAAGGGTACTATAATAATACCCTCTTCCATCGTGTTATTAACGAATTTATGATTCAAGGTGGCGATCCTAAAGGGGATGGTACTGGTGGCGAAAGTATTTATGGTCATACATTCGGTGCTGAAATTTCAAGTAACCTTTACCACATCCGTGGTGCTTTAGCGATGGCACAAACGTCAGAACCTGATTCAATTGGTAGTCAATTCTACATTGTTCAAAATAACCAAGATGTAAGTACCAGTGCTGATATTAAAGATGGCACACCGTCAAAAATTATTGATGCATACAAAAATGGTGGCACACCTTCACTTGATGGTACTTATACTGTCTTTGGTCAAGTTATCAAAGGGATGGATGTTGTTGATAAAATTGCCGCAGTTGCAGTTAATTCAAGTGATAAACCTACAACTAATGTTAAAGTTAAAACAATTAAAGTCCTCCAAGAGACAAAATAATCAGTTCAAATCTGCAGTCTCTTATAAAGTAACTATGTTACTATGAAGATACTAATAAAGGGAGGTTTTATAGATGTCAGATAAAATTCTAGTCGTTACAACGGAAAGTATTCCGGGTAGAGAATATGAAGTAATTGGGGAAGTTTTTGGCCTTACAACACAATCTAAAAATGTTATCAAAAACATTGGTGCCAGTCTTAAAAATATTGTCGGTGGCGAAATTAAGGCCTACACAGAAATGATGGCTGAATCAAGAGATACTGCTATTGATCGTTTACGCGACAATGCAGTAAGCATGGGTGCTGATGCAGTTGTTATGATGCGTTTTGATTCCGGTTCAATTGGTCAAGATATGCAATCAGTTGCCGCATATGGTACCGCAGTTCGATACATTAAATAATGAAAAAAAGTTTCAACAATGTACTAGGCCCTGTCAAGTTGACGGATGAAATAATATAAAATTTAATATGTTTCTAAATGGCTTTATCCCAGTAT
>NZ_JBXAYH010000007.1:0-62421 GCF_056782195.1 Dellaglioa sp. CoH-55-MRSF-8 | reverse complement strand
TGTCTCCGATTGAATATCGAAAACATACCGACCAGATGATCGCTTAATATTTACTCCAACTTTTGGGGTTCACTTCATGTTTCTTTTTAATTTATTTTCTTTTCACGAATCATAAAAATTAGTCCCATAAGTAATCCTAACGCAGCAGGAACTATCCAACTTAAGCCAATATTAAACAGTGGTAAATAATGATTTGCAAATGCTAACATATTTTTAGCAAAAGCTAAATTTTTAATTGAAATTGGCATCGCGTTTAGTCCATCAAAAATGGCACTAAAAAGCGTTAAAACGGTTAACCATTTGTAGATAATGCTGACTTTTAAGTCATACTTATTTAAAGTAGGTTCTAAACAGGCAGCAATCATCAATACAATAGCAAGTGGGTAAAGCAACATCAAAACTGGTGTTGATAATGTAATTAATTGATCTAACCCAACGTTGGCAATTAAACAACTAATCACACAACCAAGTGTTAAATACAATTTATAGCTACCATGACCAATAATTTCAACACATGTTTTAGCACATGCGCTAGTCACGCCAATTGCCGTTTTAATACAAGCAACAACAATAATTGCAGCAAGAAAGAAACTTCCGAATTGTCCAAAATAACGTTGAGCAACTTGAGCTAAAATAGCACCACCATTACCAGAATGTGGAAATACACCCAGACTCGTTGCCCCAAGATAGGCCAAGCATGTATAGATGATTCCCATCAAAATAACACTGATACTACCAGAATAGATAATCCCTTTAGTAATTGATTTAGGATTCGTAATACCTAAATCTTTAATTGTATCCACAATGATAATACCAAAAGCCAAACCAGCGAGTGCATCCATAGTGTAATATCCTTGCCCAAAAGCAGACATAAAAGCACCATTCTTGTAAGAACTTGTTGCGGGGAAATCTGAAAAATTACCCATTGGCTTAATAAATACAAATAACAATAAAATAGCCAACGCACATAAAAATATGGGATTTAAATACTTACCAACATAGACTAATATCTTGGTTGGTTTAACTGCCAAAAGCCAAACTATTGTGAAGAATAAAATTGAAAATAATAATAGCCATACTGAATGTTGGCTGGCTTTAATATGTGGTGCAATTCCAATTTCAAACGGAATAGTTGCTGATCTTGGACCTGCAAATAGCGGTCCAATAGTTAGGTAGAGCAACATTGTGAAAATTATGCCATACGTTCGATTAACCTTAGAGGCTAAATCGAAAACTCCCCTACTTTTAGACAATCCAATAGCAATTACACCTAAAAAAGGTAACCCAACACCAGCAATTAGAAAGCCTAAATTACCTATCCACAGGTTTTGTCCGGATTGTTGACCTACAAAGACTGGAAAAATTAAATTTCCCGCGCCAAAAAATAAACCGAATAACATTGAGCTAATAAATAAATACTCATTCTTACTTAATTGTTTTTCTTTCATTCTCATAACCACCTTATCTGTTCATATACAGTAACAAATTCATAGTCAAAGTACAATATAATATGTATAATCTAAGTGTCAGCAAGGAGGAAAATATGAAAAAAATATTAATTTTACACACTGGTGGTACAATCGCCATGTCTGAAAATCAAGAAACAGGCGCAGTTGCACCTGGTGCAGAAAACCCTTTAAACCAAGTTGAAAATCCATTTGGTGATCGTTTCGATTTAATCACTGAAAATATTTTTAACTTACCATCCCCACATATTGGCCCCATAGAGATGCTAATTATTCAAAAAAGAATTATGCGTGCATCCGCGGAAGCGATTGATGGTATTGTTATTACTCACGGTACGGATACATTAGAAGAAACTGCTTATTTTTTAGATCTTACATTACCGAACCATCTACCTGTCGTTTTAACAGGTGCTATGCGTTCCGCAAATGAAATAGGCTCAGATGGCTTACACAATTTTCAAACAGCCATCTTAACTGCAGCAAGTGATGATGCAGTTGATAAAGGTGTCTTAGTTGTTATGAATGATGAAATTCATACAGCACGCTATGTAACAAAAACACATACAACAAATGTCGCAACTTTTAGAACACCAACGTTTGGCCCAATTGGTAGTATCGCTAAAGATAACGTGACCTTTTTTGCCGAATTGCTAAGCCAGACTTGCTTAGCAATCGACAAAGTTGTTGATCATGTTTATTTAATTAAGGCTTATGCTGGAATGGATGCTGATTTACTTGGTTTTCTTAATAATGACCAAACGAACGGTATTGTCATTGAAGCTCTTGGTGCAGGAAATCTTCCCCCACAAGTTTTAGCTAATCTTCAAAAATTAATTGATCGCGATATTCCAGTTGTAATTGTTTCACGTTGCTTTAATGGCGTGGCACAAGATGTTTACGACTATGAAGGTGGTGGCGTTCAATTGAAAAAAATGGGCGGCATCTTCTGTCGTGGCTTAAATGGTCAAAAAGCAAGAATCAAACTATTGGTTGGATTAAGTGCTGGTCTTGAAAAAGAAGAACTCTCGATTTATGTCGCAGATGCTTTATCATAAAAATATAAAAAATGCTCTGAGTAACTGGATAGACTTCCAGTTACTCAGAGCATTTTTTATTCTAACGTTTCGTCCACTCACAGTCAGCTTCACAATAAACATCATCACCAATTTTAATCTGGTGATGTGTCGTTAAGTTATCAATAACAACGATACTATCTATCTTATGACCATAGTGAATTTCTTTTTCATATTTAATATTCATATGTTTCAAATCATGTGACATTAAAAAGTCTTCTGACAATGAATCTAATAACCAATCAAAATATTTTGAATTGTTTACATGTTGATTTGGATCAATATCAAAGAATCGAACGTCATATGATTTTTTAGCAGCTATTGTATCTTCTTTCATGATACCAACTGGTTTCTCCAAACGCTCAATTCTTCGTGTATATTCAGCACCAAAAGGTTCAATAACTTCTGGCAATACACGAGTCATTTTACGTGTTTTATGATCCATTAAAACAAATACAGCATGAATATGTGCACACTCATTACCTGCTTCATCATGAACCCAGAAATCTCGGTAACAGAAGAAACGATTGTACGAAACAGCCTCAGTAGTTAATGTTAAATTCTCATCAATATGTGGTATTCTCGAAATATCAATAAGATATTGTGTAATAACCCAACCAAAGCCCAAATTTGTTAAATCTTTTTCAGTAATTCCTAAGCTATCACTTTGGTCTGTTGAAACCAAAATAATCATGTTAATTAGCATTGCTACTGTCACACGCCCACTTTTATCGCCTTCATAGTAAACCGCACGATGTAGCTCACTAAATTTATTATCTGCCAATATGTTCACTCCTTAAATCTGATGATACAGATTATAAACTTCTTGTTTTTTCATCTCTTGTTTCTTAGCAATCTCTTTTATCGCATCATTAGTTTTCATACCTGTTTCAATCAAATAATCAACTTGTTCTTCAATTGACATATTAGCCAGATGATCAACTTCCGTTGCTTCTGGCGAATCATTTCCCTCAACAATTACACAAAATTCTCCACGGACTTGCTCAGTGCCAGCCCATTTGATAGCATCATCCAGTGTTCCACGCAAGAATTCTTCATAACGTTTAGTTAATTCTCGGCATAGTACAACTTTACGCTGACCACCAAGGCTAGCAGCTATTTGTGTTAATGTTTTTTTCAAGCGATGTGGTGCTTCATAAAAAATAAGCGTCATTGTTTGATTTTTCAACTCAGCTAATTCTTCTTTTTGACTCTTAGGTTTTCGCGATAAAAAACCATAGAATAAGAACGGTTGTGGCGCTAATCCAGAAGCTATTAATGCAGTGATCCCGGCATTTGCCCCAGGAAGTGGCACAACTGGAATCTTAGCTTCAATACATGCTTTAACAAGATCATGCCCAGGATCACTAATTGATGGCATTCCTGCATCACTTACTTGTGCGATTGATTGACCAGCCAATATTTTATCAACAAATTGCGGAATACGTTCTTGCGTATTATGTTCATGAAAACTCAATTGACTTGTTTCAATTTCAAAATGATTTAATAATTTTTGTGTGTTTCGTGTATCTTCGGCTGCTATATAGTCAACCTCTTTTAAAATATCAATCGCTCTAAACGTCATATCAGATAAATTACCAATTGGTGTCGGTACTAAATATAATGACCCAGTTGTCCCTTTACCTTGAAAACTGCTTTGTGCTGCTATTTCACTCATACTTCGCGCTCCCCATAAATTAAATCTAAACAGAAAGCACAAGGTTCATCATCGACTCGACGTGATCCGTACATCCCTTCAATATTACAAATATGAAAACCTTGATCATATAATTTTTCTAAGTTTTGACGTGATTTTGACAGATTTGCATCGGAAGATTCATTAAAATTCTTAGACGTTTGTCGTTCTATTTCACTTAATCGTTCTCTCAAATGTTGGTTTTCAATCTCCAATTCAGCGTTATTTTCAAGAACACCAGTCATATCAGATTTTATTGTTTCAAAACTCGATAACATTTTTTTCATTTCTTCCTCGATAGCTATAAAATTATCATATAGTTGACGCTTATCCACAAAATCACCTTCATTTCATATTTTATAAATCTATTAATTTTAACGTTGTTACTTCAATTGCACTTTGAAATGTCATATTTATTTGGAGCATCGTTTTAATTTGTAAACAACCATCTAATATAGCAACTAACTTTTTATCACTAATCATTTGAGTTATTTTATCAATTTCAGTTAAACGATTAGAAAAACTCACTTGTTCCTTACGATTATAACGGACAAGTAAACAATCACGCGCTAACAGTACCATTAAATCAACCATCAATGCCTGTTGTTGTTTTTCTTTTGCGAGTGGCACTAGTTTTGTTTGTACCAAAATGAAACTTTCAGCATCATTTTTCAATAATTTACTGAACCAATTCCAAACTTGATTTGTCATTTCAGTAAAATTCTCATCTTGTGCTAATGCTACAGCATGGCTTGTACTCTCAGTTACATGAACAAGTAACTGAGCCTGATCTTTCAAGATACCTTGATTTAATAAATTTTGAATCAATTTTTCTTGAGAGAGTGCGACAAAATTAACCAGTTGGCACCGTGATTGAATAGTTGGCAAAATTTGATTTTTATTTTCTGTTAATAAGAAAGCTTTCACATTTCCAACAGGCTCTTCTAAAAATTTAAGTAAACTGTTCGCAGCACTAGCTGTCATACTCTCAGCTTTTTCAATTATAAAAATCTTTTGGCTACCTTCAACACCACTTTTTGAAAATTCTGATTTCAAAAATCGAATTTGATCAACTTTAATTGACTGGCCTTCAGGCTTAACACTCACGATATCAGGGTGATTACCTGATAGAATTCGTTGACATTCACCACATACACCGCAAGGCTTTTGATCCTCGTCAGCAGTACAAAAGAGTCGCATTGCAATCCATTGTGCTAGTTCAACCTTACCAATACCTTCTGGTCCGGAAAATAGATAAGCATGGGCTAACTTATTTGTTATTATCAATTTTTCAAAATGTTCAATTAATTTTGGCTGTAATTCTTGAATTTTAATATTACTGGTTTCATCAGCTAATTCTGTCATTACTATTTACTCCTAAAATTGATGAAACTCTTCTACTGGTAAGACAAATACTGTTGCACCACCAACCTGAACTTCTAATGGAAATGGTACTTGTGCATCCATTGAAACATCTAAGTTAACAGGGGGGGCCATAAATTGTTCACGCGTTGATGATGTCTCTTTAATGATTTGTAATACCTCATCAACACGTTCATCTTCAATACCAATTAAAAAGGTTGTATTACCAGACTTTAAAAAACCACCAGTTGTTGATAGTTTTGTTGCACGGACATTTGAATCTATAAATATATTGCTTAATCGGTTACTATCTTTATCTTGAACAATCGCTGTAATTAATTTCATTTGAATTCCCTCATTTCATTTATTTAAAAGACTCGGGTAATTTTTTCTTCAGAACGTCAATACAATCGTCAATTACTTTTTCCAAAGGTTGCGCCGCATTAATGGTTATAATACGTTCTGGATTTTTCACTGCTAATTGTTGGTATGCTTTGCGTACTTTTTGATGGAACTCTAACTTTTCATCATCTAAACGATTTATTTCATTTTGACGATGCTCAAAAATTCGTTTTAATCCAATTTCTGATGGTACGTCAAAGTATAAAGTTAAATCAGGTTCTGTTCCATTTGTTGCAAATAGGTTCATATCAGCAACCGCTTGCGTTCCGATATCTCTACCAGCACCTTGGTAAGCAATTGAACTATCAACATAACGATCACATATTACAATTTTATCTTCCTTAAGTGCTGGGAAAATTATTTCTGCGATATGCTGACGTCTTGATGCTGCAAACAATAATGCTTCAGTTCGTTTATCCATCTCTGGATAATCTTGATTTAAGACAACTTCACGAATGGCTTCAGATATCGGACTTCCACCTGGTTCACGTGTTATAACTAATTCTTTTACCAAGTTATTTTGTATCTTTTTTATAATACCTTTTAAGGCACTCGTTTTGCCGGACCCATCTGGTCCTTCAATCGTTATAAATTTTCCAGTCACATTAACGACCCCAATACTTATTATTATTGTACTTGAATCTTAAAAACCTGTCCATAAGATAAACCTACTATTAGTATACTATCTCTTATTTAATAAATCTAATCAGCATTTCACAAAAAAACGCCAAGACAAGTTAGGCGAATTGTCTCAACGTTCTTTCTAATTTAATGTGTGATTACTGAAGCCTGCATATGCCCTTTAACTGAACGAACACGCGCTTCATTATAGAGAAAGAAATATCTTTTTCTTGCCATCTGTGTTTCATTAATTAATTCTTCATCAACTTCGTAAATGGCCTCTTCAGTTTGTTTGGCTTGATCCCATGCTATTTTAGCGAGATCAATTGACTCTAGCAACTTAGCGTCATACTCTTTACGTAATTTAAGTTTTGTTTTTTTATTAAACATTACACCGTCAGCTCATTTCTATATTTCAGTACGTCCTTCAATCGCTTTAAACAACGTCATTTCATCTGCGTACTCAATATCGCTACCTACAGATAGTCCATGGGCTAATCTTGTCACTTTAATTCCAGCCGGTTTAATCAATCTCGATAAATACATTGACGTTGCTTCACCTTCTGGCGTTGCATTTGTCGCAATAATAACTTCCTGCATATCGGGATGCGATTGAAGACGTGTTAATAAACTTGTGATATTAATATCTTCCGGCCCTTTACCTTCAATTGGTGATAATACACCATGAAGCACGTGATACAAGCCGTGATACTCTTTCATTTTTTCTAAAGACATCACATCTTTAGGTTCTTCTACAACAATAACTTTGGTTTGATCACGTGATGAATCAGAACAAATCTGACAAGGATCTTCTTCAGTAATATTGCCACAGATACTACAATAATGTAGGTCTCGTTTGGCAGATATTAGTGATTTAGCAAAATCGGTGACATCATCTTCATCCATATCAATTGTAAAAAAAGCTAATCTTGTAGCAGTTTTACCACCAATACCTGGTAATTTCATATAACTTTCAATCAATTTTGCGATAGGTTCAGGATATTGCATTTTCTTTAGCCTTCTTTAATTTTAAGTTTATAGTCCAGGCATCCCTTGAGAATATTTACCCAATTTATCAGTTGTTGTTTTTTCAATTTTTGTCATAGCATCATTAACAGCCATAATAATTAAATCTTGTAACATATCAACATCATCAGGATCGACTGCTTCTTCTTTAATCATGATATCAGTCATTTTTTTGTCCCCTGTAAAGGTTACCTTAACTAAATCATTTGAAGCTTCGCCAACAAATTCAGTTGCATTCAAAGCCTCTTGGTCTTTTGTCATATCTTTTTGTAATTTTTGCATTTGTTTCATCATACCTTGCATATTACCATTTCCACGCATCATTATTAATTACTTCCTTTCTAATCCTGTTTAATTTCTATATTTTCTGTTCCAAAAATTTCTTCAGCTTTTGAAACAATTGGTTCTACTACTTCAGGTTCTGGCTCAATAATTGTTTCAGTTCCCTCGTGCTCATTTTGTTTAATGTAAGATTTTCGGACTTCTGGCCATTGCTCTGCTGTAATACAGACCACCTTAGGGACATGATGTAATAATCGATCTAACCCATTACCTAAAGCATCGAGTAACTCTGTATCACTTGAAGCTTTGACAGACAAGAATTCGTAATTAAAACTAACAAGTACACTGTCAGGACTAGCCGCAACCGGTTCACTAGCTTGCATAATCGCACGTTGTGTAACTGAAAGTTGATGCAACAACTCTGGCCAAACCTGTTTTAATTGTACCAAACTTTCTTTTGTTGCGTGATCTAAAATAGGATAAATTTGAGATAAATTTAATGTTGCTTTTTTTTGAGTAGAGGCAACTTTTTTAGGCTTAGCTATTACTGCCACTTGCGGTTGATTATCATTCTGACTTAAATCAATTATTTGCTTTTTCAAGTCTTCAACTGTTTTAGTTAAATTATTAATTTGTTTAGATGCATCTGAACTTAATTCTGATTGAGTCGTCTCCGCAATCGTATCAGAGGTATTAAATTGTGATAATCGAATTGTTAATACTTCTAAATAAACATCTGGATGTGTTGTAAATCGCATTTGTTGTTGAATTTCATTTAAAACATTTATCATTTGGTATAAGAAATCAGCAGAAATAGTCTGTGATAAGTTTTTAAAATCATCATTAACCATCCCTAATTCTAGTTGATTAATAAGTGCTGGTGCTTGCTGATATAATAGTAAATCACGACTATAGGCAATTAAATCTTCGATTAATCTAGTTGAATCTTTACCTTCGTCTATAATTGCTTGTATCGTTTCTAATGCCTCAGTAGTCGCTTTTTGACTAACTTCCGTGACGTAATTCTGTATTTTATCCTGTGTTACACTACCGGTTACTAACAAAGCATTATCCAAAGTCACCTTGTTATCACCGAATGAAATGACCTGATCTAAAATACTCAAAGCATCCCGCATTCCACCTTCAGCTGCTTTAGCGATAACTTTAAGCGCTGGTTCTTCATATTCAATTCCTTTTTCAGACAAAATATAAACCATTCGTTCATAACTGTCAGCTGGCGTAATACGCTTGAAATCAAATTTCTGAGTTCTAGAAATAATGGTTGCTGGAATCTTATGTGGTTCCGTTGTAGCAAGAATAAAAATAACATTTTCAGGTGGTTCTTCAAGCGTCTTCAAGAGTGCATTAAAAGCACCCGTAGATAGCATATGAACTTCATCAATAATATAGATTTTAAAATCAGCTTGTGTGGGTGCATACTTTACTTTGTCACGGATATCACGAATTTCTTCAACCCCATTATTAGAAGCGGCATCAATTTCGATAACATCGTTTAATTGACCATTCGTAATAGCGATACATGTCTCACATTTGTTACATGGTTCGCCATTTTCCTGGAAGTGACAATTAACTGCCTTAGCAAAAATTTTAGCTGCGGACGTTTTACCTGTTCCACGTGGACCATTAAAAATGTATGCATGACTTGTTTGTTGTGTCATAATTGCATTTTTCAACGTCTGCGTAATCATGTTTTGTCCAACTAAATCACTAAATTTTTGTGGACGCCAGACACGGTATAAAGCTTGGTAACTCATCACAATCTCTCCTTTCAAAATCTATAAATAGCTTTTTAAATAAAAAAATCTCTCAGCCATTTCTGACTAAGAGTCTTAAATAATCATAATTACTTAAGGCACAAAGTGAATCAAACTTAGTGCTGCTTCCTTCCGGATCTGACACAATTCGTAAGCACACTATTGCCTTAAGGCCTTGCGGCAATTATTATAATACATTAAATTCCAACAAAAAGCTACCTTTATGATTGCTTTTTTTCTTTTCTTTTACGACGAACTTCTCTAAAGAATGATTGGAGTAGGTCTTTGGCTTCATCTAATAATAATCCAGATTCTACTTTTGCTTGATGATTAAATCGTTCATCCGTTAATAAGTTCCCAATGCTGCCTGCAGTTCCTGCTTTAGGATCAAATGCACCAAAGTAAACTTCGGGGATTCTTGAATTGATAATCGCACCACTACACATTGGGCATGGTTCTAGTGTTACGAATAATTGCGCATCTACAAGACGCCAGCTATGAATCGTAGCACAGGCTTCTTGGATGGCTAAAATTTCAGCGTGAAGGGTTGCATCTTGCACGTGTTCACGAATATTATGGCCTCGTCCAATAATCTCACCATTTTGTACAACAACACAGCCAATTGGTACTTCACCAATAATTTTTGCATTTCTTGCTTCATATAAAGCTTCGCGCATAAAAAATTCTTTTTGTTCTTCAGTTAATTTTTCTACCATTTACTTCACACTCATTAAAATATAGTAACCTTTATCTTTTAAAATAATGTCACAATTACCAAAAACTTCAGTCATTCTCTTTTGAGCCGAACTTGCCCCTTGTTTCTTTTGTAATACAGCAAACAATTGTCCGCCAACTTTTAAATGGTCGAATGCGCCACTTAAAATTTCATGAACGACCTCTTTGCCTGCTCTAATAGGCGGGTTTGTAAGAATTGCAGCATAATCTGTCTTTTTTACATGACTGTATGCGGCAGATTCAAAAACTTCTATATTATTAATTTTATTGATTACCGCGTTCTTCTTTGCTAATTCTAATGCTAATTCGTTTACATCTGTCATGTCTATTTTTCGTTCTGGTTGATTCTTGGCTATAGCAAGTCCTATTGGACCGTATCCACATCCAACATCTAAAATATTTCCCGGAATTATTTTTTGTTGCTCAACTGCATTTAATAAAACTCTTGAACCAAAATCGACTGTTTTTTTTGAAAATACACCATTATCTGTGGTAAACTTAAACTCGTTGTTCAACAGTTTAAATGTCCATTCTTTTTCATCATGAATAACATCTGGATTTTTCGAAAAATAATAATTCGTCATATTTTTACCTACTTTCTCAATAGTTTCTATAATACGGAGAAAATCGAATTTTCGCAATCAAAATTTAATATAAACAATCCAAGACCTTGAACACTACATCTTGTGTGATGCAACTTAAAATCACACTAAATGTAGTGTTTTTTTCAATTGATTTTTGGATTATGTGTTGTATACTTATCTTATTAAACAAAACAACAAAGGGGAATTTATATAATGAAAAAAGTTACTGTATTTACAAAAAACAACTGCATCCAATGCAAAATGACAAAACGTTTTTTAGAAGAAAACAACGTCGACTTTGATGAACGTAACATTTCCGAAGACGATAACGCAATCGATTACTTGAAAGGCCAAGGTTTCCAAGCTGTTCCTGTTATAGAAGCTACTGGATTCGATACAATCGCAGGATTTCGTCCTGATATGCTTAAAAAGTTGGCAGTCTAATGAAAATTGTTTTCTTTAGCATTACTGGACAAACACGACGCTTCATCAATAAAATTGGCTATCCTTCATTTGAAATCGATCCAACAAACCCGCTTATTGAATTAAATGAACCCTATATTTTAATTGTTCCAACTTATGAAATTGGGCTCACTGAATCGGTCAACGACTTTATTGAATATCAATCAAATAGAGAAAATATACTGGGTGTTGTTGGCGGTGGGAACCGCAACTTCGCCCAACTTTTTATTTTTACAGCCAAAGATATCGCAACCGACTATCACGTCCCATTATTATATGAATTTGAATTCAATGGCACTGAAGAAGATGTAATCAATATGAAGAAAGTAGTTGATGAAATTGACATTAAAAACGTTAAATAGTGATAAAGTCACTTATTATGATTTAAATAATGAAATTAATATTCCCGTAGACGGTCAAATCCCACTTCAAAAAGATCAAGAAGCCTTAACCGCCTTTTTGAAAGAAAATGTTGCTGAAAATACAATGCAATTTGATTCATTAAAAGCACGTTTTGATTATTTAATTGACAACAACTATATTGAAACTGATTTTTATAATAAATATGACTTCTCATTTATAGAGGAGCTCTACGCTTATTTAGCAGCTCAAAAATTCCATTTCGGTACATTTATGGCTGCCTACAAATTTTATGCTCAATACGCACTTAAAACTGATAATAATGCCTATTACCTTGAAAATTATATTGATCGTGTTGCAATGAACGTTCTTTACTTTGCTGATGGTAATACAGAACTAGCTATGAATTTAGCTGACGAAATGATTCATCAACGTTACCAACCTGCTACACCTAGTTTCTTAAATGCCGGTCGTAAACGTCGTGGAGAATTAGTTTCTTGCTTCCTAATTCAAATTACTGATGATATGAATGGTATTGGACGTGGCATTAACTCAGCACTTCAATTATCTCGAATTGGTGGTGGTGTTGGTATTACGCTCAGTAATTTACGTGGCGCAGGTGCACCAATTAAAGGGATTGAGGGCGCTGCTTCTGGTGTTCTACCCGTTATGAAATTATTAGAAGATAGTTTTTCATATTCTAACCAACTAGGACAGCGTCAAGGTGCTGGAGTTGTCTATTTAGACGTCTTCCATCCAGATATTGTTGCTTTCCTGTCAGCTAAAAAAGAAAATGCTGATGAAAAAATCCGTGTTAAAACTTTATCACTAGGCATCACTGTACCTGATAAATTTTACGAACTCATTAAAGATAATGCAACGATGTATCTTTTCGATCCCTACGGTGTTGAAAGAGAATATGGAGTCCCTTATTCCTATGTTGATATCACAAAAGAATATGACAATATGGTTGCCAATAAAAATATTAGTAAAAAAACGATTCTTGCCCGCGAATTAGAAACTGAAATTTCTAAGCTGCAACAAGAGTCAGGCTATCCTTATATTGTCAATGTTGATACAGCAAATCGCGCAAACCCAATTGATGGTAAAATCATTATGAGTAATCTTTGTTCAGAAATCATGCAGGTTCAGACACCATCAACTGTGAATAATGCACAAGGCTACGATGTTATGGGGACTGATATTTCATGTAACTTAGGCTCAACTAACATTGTTAATATGATGGCTTCTCCAGATTTTGGCCGTTCAGTTGATTCAATGGTTCGCGCTTTAACTTTTGTAACTGATAGTTCAGATATTGATGTTGTGCCTCCTATTCAACATGGAAATAACTTAGCGCATACCATCGGTTTAGGTGCAATGGGCTTACATGCCTACTTCGCTAAAAACCATATGCATTATGGTTCAGAAGACTCAATCGATTTCACTAGTGTTTATTTTATGATGCTTAACTATTACTCATTAAAATCATCAAATGCTATCGCTAAAGAAAAAAATGAAACATTCCATAACTTTGAAAAAAGTACTTATGCAACTGGTACCTACTTTGATAAGTATCTTAACGAAGATTGGGGCCCTACTTCTGATAAAGTTGCTGCCTTATTTGATGGCATCGACATCCCTAATCAAGAAGATTGGGCGACTTTGAAAGCTAATATTCAAACTGACGGTCTTTATCATCAAAATAGATTGGCTGTTGCACCTAATGGCTCTATTTCATATATTAACGATACTACTGCCAGTCTTCACCCAATTATTAACCGAATCGAAGAGCGTCAAGAAAAGAAAATTGGAAAGATTTACTATCCAGCTCCTTACCTTTCAAATGACACGATTCCATACTATACTTCTGCATACGACATGGATATGCGTAAAGTTATTGACGTTTACGCTGCTGCACAGGAACATATCGATCAATCACTTAGTTTAACTTTATTCATGCGTTCAACGATTCCTGAAGGCCTCTACGAATGGAAAAATGGTCGGACAGATAAAATGACAACACGTGACTTAAACATTTTGCGTAATTATGCGTATAATAAAGGTATTAAGTCAATTTACTACATCAGAACCTTTACTGATGATCAAGAAGAAGTTGGCGCAAACGCTTGTGAGAGTTGTGTTATCTAAACTGTAACGGAGGAAAGTTAAATGAATAATGATAGTTACAAAGCAATTAATTGGAACGAAGTTGAAGATCAAGTTGATAAAGCAACTTGGGAAAAACTAACAGAACAATTTTGGTTAGATACACGTATCCCCCTTTCAAATGATTTAGATGATTGGCGTACACTGAGTCCTGCAGAAAAAACATTAGTTGGTCATGATTTTGGTGGGCTAACATTGTTGGATACGGTGCAATCACAAGATGGGATGGAAGCGTTGCGTCATGATACACGGACTGCCCACGAAGAAGCTGTTTTAAATAATATTCAATTTATGGAATCGGTTCATGCTAAAAGTTATTCATCAATTTTTTCAACGTTGAATACAGCTTCAGAGATTACTGAAATTTTCGAATGGACAGACAAAAACGAATTTTTACAAAAAAAAGCACAACGTATTAATGGTATTTACCAAAACGGGTCACCATTGGAGAAAAAAGTTGCTTCTGTTTTTCTTGAAACGTTCTTATTCTACTCTGGTTTCTATACGCCACTTTACTATTTAGGCCATAACAAACTGGCAAACGTTGCTGAAATTATTAAATTAATTTTACGTGATGAATCTGTTCATGGTACCTTCATTGGCTATAAATTCCAATTAGGATTCAACGAACTTTCTGAAGAAGAACAAGGTAAAATGAAGACCTGGATGTATGACCTTCTGTTTGAATTATATGAAAACGAAGAAAAATATACCCATGAACTTTATGATGAAGTTGGTTGGACTGAAGAAGTTTTAACCTTCTTACGTTACAATGCCAACAAAGCTCTAATGAATTTAGGCCAAGATCCTTTGTTCCCTGATACAGCTTCTGATGTTAATCCTGTTGTCATGAACGGAATTTCAACATCAACATCTAATCATGATTTCTTCTCTCAAGTTGGTAATGGCTACTTACTTGGTAGTGTGGAATCAATGGATGATTCAGATTATGAAATTGGTGAAAGCGGCCAAATGAAACGTCGTCCTAAACGTTAGAAAAAAATCCTTACTATCAGCCTAAAAACTGATAGTAAGGATTTTTTATTTAACAGTTTTAACTTTACAATTACAGTAACATTCCCACTATTCCCGCACAAAGTATCAATATTCCTATAATGACCATCCATACACCTGATAAACGATTTAATTTCTCACGATGACTAGAATCCTGCGTTATTTTCTTCATCCTAAAGTTGGTATATTTATTAGGAACCGTTTTAGGCGCATAGTTTCCTAAGATGATCAGCAATGTTCCCACTATCAGTGCAACACTGCTAATAATATTAACCTGATGTCCCAACGCGGTAGCAAATATCATTGTTGCTAAAAGTATTGATAAGATTGGCGTAATCCAAATTAAAGCTGTATCTAGTTTCTTATTTTGACGATTAGTGTTATCTATTACCATTATCACCACATTGATTAAAATCATCAATAATGGGAACCCAATAATAACTAGATTTTTATCACCATACTGATCAATATTACCACCTATATTCCAGTGAATCGGAATTTTATTGGGTAATTTGTGATACAAAACTACTCCCATAATCATTGGAACAAATCCAAATAAGATGGCGCTGATATTCCTTTTATTTTTCATAATTGTCTCCTCCTACCAGATATTGTGACCATTTTAAATAATTCGAAATAGTCGTTTGATTCAAATTAATATGGTTACTACTTTTACCAATTGGCAAGCTATAATCCTTACCAGTAATGTAGTAAAAAAAATAGCATTTAGAGCTAATTAAAAACTAACCCTAAATACTATTTTTTTAAGCGTTCACTTTGTTAATCACTCTTTTATCTGTTGGTAAAACAGTTACTTCAAATTCTGAAATATAAGCATTTTCATAGTCCAATGCCTTAATATTAAAATTAGCAATTTTCATTTCATCATTAGCTCGAAATTTTGAGTCATTATTAAGCACAAATCCAGTAAGCGTCACCGCTTCACTTTCTTCCGTTTCTTTAAGCGTTGTATCAAAATATCTTTCAAAATCATATAATGTCACTTTACCTGAAACTTTAAATTTATTGTTTCCCATATCTACTATATTATCGTCATTCGTATCATCAAATTCTTCTCTAACAACACCAAATAATTCTTCATAGATATCTTTATCTGTAACAATCCCTGAAGTCCCACCATACTCATTAACGACGATAACGATTGGTGTTCTCTTAGATACCATAACATCCATAATACTATGAACTTCAGCATTTTCTTGAACGGCCGGAATATCACGCATAATTGTTGAAATCAAATTTGTCTTATCAATTTTTTCCTGTCGCAATAAATCATAACTATAAACGTACCCGATAACTTTATCTTTATCATTGTTAGCAATAACTGGGAACCTTGAATATCTAGTTCTCCAATATAAATTAACAACGTTTCTAATTGAATCGTCTACGTCTACTGCAACCATCGATGTTCGGTCAATCATGATATCTTCTGCCACTTTATCATTCATATCAAATGCTCGTCGCATGAATGTTAAATCTTCTTCATCAAGTTCACCAGCATTTGCGGATAATCGAGATAATGAGAGAATTTCAGTTTGCGAATAAATATCTTCTTCATTTTCAACTTCATAACCTAACAAATGCGTAATCCAATTTGCTGAACGATCTAAAATCCAAATTAATGGGTATAACACAATATGGAAAAACATAATAGGACGGACAATAAATAATAATACTGGCAATGGATCTGCAATTGCAATATTTTTAGGTACTAAATCAGTAAAAACAGCATGAATAACAGTAAAAATAAGAATTGCAGCAACCGATGCAATAGCATTTGCCATAGCCGCGGGTAATATATTTGATTGTATAATCGCATCTGCTATTGTTTTTTCACCAATCCAACCTAAAATCAAACTAGTTGAAGTGATTCCAACTTGGGCCGTTGACAGATACTCCGTTAGGTTCTCCGTCATATGAATAGCCCGCTTAATATTTTTAAGCGGCTTTTTCCCATACATATCTTTCAATGCACTAATACGGACACGAACCAACGCATACTCAGTCAGTGTAAATAACACAGACAAAAGTAATATTGCGATAATAACAATTACATTCACTAAATAATTTTCCGGACCAGAATCCAAGGTAACACCCTACTTTCAATTTGTTGTAATTTCTTAACTTCCATTATATCAAAAATATTGTTCATAAACTAGTTAACACTTTATCATTATATCTAAAATAAGGCTATCTAAATCGATATATCTTGGTATTATCTTAATTATAATTAAGAAGTGTCATTTTTAATTAGCCTTTTCGTAAACAACTATTACTTAAATAAGTTATAATAAAATTATCATATAAATAATTAGAATTGGGGATCTATAATGAATTTTTTAAAGAAATATGGTTTTTATTTAATGGCACTTGCCGTTATAAGTGAGTGGATTTTGCCTTTAGCATTAGCACCATTTGTACCTGGTTATTTGCAATTCACTAATTTAATTAGTGATTTTGGGGAAGTTGGCGTTCCAACTCATATGGCATTTAAAGTTTGGGAAGTTATAAATGGACTTCTTTTCTTACTTTCAGCACCAGCTTTCTATGAATATTTTAAAGGTACGTCAAAAAAATTAGCCAGCTGGTTTACCGCTATGTTAATTATTTTTAGTATGACCGATTGTCTTTTAACAGGAATTTTCGATCGTGCACTCACATCAAATACACAAAGCATTACGGGTATGATCCACAATTATTCGTCAGGCATTGGCGACACCGCTCTTTTGATTAGTATGTTTTTTTTATTAAAACTCTATCAAAAGCAAGGTAAAAAACTAATTACAACCCTTTTATTAGTTGCCTTTATTATTTCACTAGGAATTCAATTTTTATTTGTTTATCCAAGAATTATGCCAGATTCACAATTTAAAATTCCTTATCGTGGTTTGTGGCAACGTTTAAATTTATGGTTACTCTATATGCCATTTTTATTAATCTCTATCAAAAATATGTTTAAAAAAAGATAATACTAATTAATGAAATGCCTCACAATTATTAGACATAAGTCTAGTAATTGTGAGGCATTTTTATATCTAAATAATCGAGTAAGAAAGCAATCATCATACGCAGTTTCCAGACTAAAAGTACGTTAAATTAACTATTTGTTCACTACATTTAGAGTTTCTTTTGCTTCATAACAAACGTATTTCTTGCAAATTAAAAGACATAATTCCGATATTTTACCGGAATTATGTCTTGGTGTCTCAAATAATATATATCTCTACCCTTTTAATATACTATATTATCTAATATTCTTTATTAAAAACTTCATTATAGGGCTAGGCATTCTATCCTTTTTATCTACTGATTTTTTTTGATTTACAACTGCTAAAATCTGTAATAACGTAAAGGCAATCGAACTACGTTTCCTAAATGAAATATATTTTGGCTGCCATTTAGTTACATATTTATTTTTATACTTCTTTAGTCCCTGGAAACCATAAAAATGATACCCATATTCATAAATTAAATGAGCTATTTTTTCTTCCGCAAAACTAAATTTAGATTCACCTACATTCGACAATGGTGCCATACCCATATCGAATAATTCATAGCCGCCTTCTTTTGCTTGTTGAAAAAGGCTAATAAAGATTTTATCCATAATACCAGATGGCGCTTCTTCTCTACTATATCTCATCAAATCAATCGATAAGACCCTATTATTTCCGGTTGGCATCATTGTCGCAAAGGCAACCTTATGTCCCTCAGAATCATTAATAATAGCAATAGGCGCTTGATTAAGATAATATTCATCGAAAAATCCTAAAGAAAATCCTTTTTCAGCTTGTCCATTCAGCCAACTATCAGATATTTTTTTCAATTCTTGAATAGTTTCCTTTGAATAAGGGGGCTCGATCATTGCAAATGTATAGTTTTCTCGTTCAAATTTATTCATTAAAGCACGTTCAGAACGTCTTTTTTTACCAGCCAATTCAAATTCAGCTACTCTAACAAAACCTTCTTCACCCGTTTTAATGAAATCAAATCCAACTTCATGTAACATCATTGTTAACTTCGCATCAACTTCATAAAAAACTAATTCTAATCCTTCAATATCTGCGTCAACAATAAATTGATTAATTGCTTCACGAATAAACTCATGATTACCAACAGGTTCACCCATAACCACTAATTTATTCGATTTTTTTTGATAAAGGAAAAATACTTCGTCCTGTCCATCATTTTGATAGAAATAAACATTTTTATCCTTTAAAAATGAAAGATGACTGACTTCATTACCACCATAAGTATCAATTACATTTTTAACACGATCTGCTGGAAAATCTTGCTTACCAAATCGTTTATCCTTACCAGATAAGTACGTAAATGCAATCCATAACACCACAACTGCAGAAAGTAAACCTAGGAATCCTGATAGCCATATCTTTTCTGAAGGAAATAAGAATACATCTGGAACTTTACCCTTAAAGTGGAATTCTGGCATGTTATAGAATCCTACGATTGTGTATAAAATGAATGTTCCAGCAAATATACTTCCATCAATTAATAAACGGCCCCATGAATATTCAAATCTTTCACGATAAAATATTGGTTTAGATAATAGTGCACAAATGAGAATGATAGTTAAGAAAATAAGTATTGTTACTGAGAAATCATGCCACAATGTATTAGCAATACCCACGACAACAAAGATAATCATTGGCCAATAGACACGTTTAACTTTAGATTCAATACCTCGACCAATCCCAATCATTAAGAATGCAAGTATAATATTACTCATTTGATGAATGAAATAAAAGGTATAAGGATATAAGTAATTAATAATTGGATTAGTAAATGTAAATTCTGGAACCGTTGAAGCAAGTAATAAGATGATACCTGTCATATAGAAAAATAACACAAGTATAAAATGTGCTACTCTACTGAGTAAGATAACTGGTAGTCCATTTAAGTACTCATTAAGACGATGTCCTGAATCTTTAACGAATAATAATACCCCCACTAAGAATGGGAATATATAATAAAATAATCGATAAAACAATAACCAGATAACAGCTGTGCTATCCTGTACACCTAATGTTTGTAACCCTAAAATCATAAAGACATCAAAAGAACCTAACCCACCCGGAATCATTGAAATAACACCGATAATTGATGCGATAATAAATAACGGGAAGACAGCAACTAAATTAGATGTATCAACATTCATCATAAATCCGATATAAATGAAAAATAAACCAGCAGATCCCCATTCTAAGGAAGAGCCAAGTATTAACGTTAGTTCACGACCTAATGTTAAATCTGCAAAAAATTCTGAATCTCTTGTCTTTGTAATAATAAAAACAATTGGAAAATATAGGCCACCTAATAACAACCAGACCCAATACTGTCCGAATTGTGGTCCAATATTTAATCCAAAAATCATGAATAAAGAAACCCAACAATATAGTGATAGACCCGCAACTAAAAATAATGCTATTTTTGATATAGCAAATAGCACCTGTTTTTTAGACGCATTTTTACTATAAAAATTAGCTCTAAGTGATGCACCTAGTAGGCCACCAAATCCTGCTATGTTAGTCATTGTATTCGTTATCCAACCGCTTTGAAGAATGTATCGCCAAGAATACTTTTCTGGTAAAAATTTAACCATGACAAAATCATAAATCATCATCGGAAGGACAGCAATAAATCCAATTACCAACATTAATATAATGGATTTTACTGACTGTGATTCAAAACTTTGCTGAACTTGTTCACCATTTATATCCTTAAATATTTGTCCAACTTGGATAATAACAAAAATTAAAACTGATAAAACAAATAAAAGCTTAATTGCTGTTAATCTTTTTTTAATAAATTCATTACACGTACTAATTATTTTTTTCATTTTTTGAATCCCCCGATTTATTTTTTGTTACTTATACTCCCCCCGGAATATATAATACTATTTTTTCTTTTGTTCTACGTAACCTTCATTTCACAATAAAGTCTATATCGTTAATAAAATTAATGTAGTCTATGTAAAATTTGGTATAAAATAACTAACATCACCATAAAAATAATTTGCTTCGATCTAGTTACTATTTCTAAATTAACTCTTTTATCTACATACTAACTAATTTTAAATAAGCGCTGGTGATCATGCCAAACTGTGGACATTAATAAATAACTAATGATGTATATAGAAAAAGTTTAACATTAATTAATAATTCGACGAATTTCTAATTTTAAAGAGATTTCAAACGCTAATATTGGAATAGTTATCGCTATCCTTTAAATAGACGCTTCTAATTATGTTCGTTTATAGCTTACCCCCTCTACATTTTGTCCATTTTATTCAATATTTTTTCAGATATATGTTTATTTAAATACCTTACCACGATTTATTAACATAACCAAACATTTTGCAAAAAAATAGCACGATGATTTCCAATAAATTGGAAATCATCGTGCTTAAAATTATTCAAAAATAAAAATATTATTATTTGAGAGTAACTACTGCGCCAACTTCTTCTAAAGAAGCTTTCATTGCTTCAGCTTCGTCTTTAGAAATACCTTCTTTGATAACTGATGGAATGTTATCAACTAAACCTTTAGCGTCTTTAAGGCCTAAACCTGTAATTTCGCGAACGGCTTTGATAGCTTTAACTTTTTGGTCGCCAGCTTCTGTTAATTCAACAGTAAATTCTGATTTTTCAGCAGCAGCTTCGCCAGCACCAGCGCCAGCAGCAGCTACAGGAGCAGCAGCTGAAACACCGAATTCTTCTTCGATTGCTTTAACTAAGTCGTTTAAATCTAAAATGCTTGCTTCTTTTAAATCAGCAATGATTTTTTCTGTATCTAATGACATGTGTGTATCCTCCATTTTATGTGTACGATTTTGTGTGTACCTTTAGGTACCGATCATAGATGCTAAGTATTAAGCAGCAGGTTCTTCGTCTTTACTTTCTGCAACAGCGTTAATTGCATAAGCAACGTTGCGAACAGGTGCTTGTAATACTGAAAGTAACATTGAAAGTAAGCCATCACGACTAGGTAATGTAGCAAGAGCGTTAATTTCTTCTAACGTTGCAACTTTACCTTCAATGACACCACCTTTAATGCTAAGTGCTTCAGCAGTCTTAGCAAAATTAGCCATAATACGTGCAGGTGCAACAACATCTTCGCTAGAAAATGCGACTGCAGTAGGTCCAGAAAATACTTCTTCCATACCTTCATACCCTGCTTTTTCAGCAGCACGTACTAAAATCTTGTTTTTGATAACTTTCATTTCAACGCCTGCTTCGCGTAATTCCTTACGTAATGCAGTCACTTGTTCAACCGTTAAACCACGGTAATCCACAACAACTGCAGATGCAGCGTTATTGAATTTTTCAGTTACTTCATCCACAATTAATGCTTTTTGTGCGATAAATTCTTTACTCATAATTGATTCACCTCCTGTAGTCGTGTCAGAGCTTTTTTACAATAAAAAAACTCCGTGTCCACCAAGACACAGAGAGAGTAATACTTCACTCCTCGGCAGGTAAATTAAGGCTTGCGCCACCTGAGTCTTCGGTAGAATCATAAATTAATTGACTTCCATAAATTTAACACAGTTAGATATATGGGTCAACTAAAGAAATTTAATTATCTAATATTAGTTTTGAGCCAAGTTTAAGCTTGGACCAAATGTTGTAGCAACAGATAAATGTTTGATATAGCCACCCTTAACTGATGATGGGCGAGCTTTAACAATAACATCGTTGATAACATCAAAGTTACCAATTAATGCTGCATCATCAAATGATACTTTACCAATTGGAACATGAACATTTCCATCTCTATCAGTACGGTAAGTTACCTTGCCGGCTTTAGATTCTGAAACTGCTTTTTCAACGTCCATTGTAACAGTACCTGTTTTAGGATTAGGCATTAAACCTTTAGGTCCTAAGACACGGCCTAAACGTCCAACTTGGGCCATCATATCTGGTGTTGCAATAGCAACATCAAAATCTAACCAGCCACCAGAAATACGTTCAACCAAGTCATCATCACCAACAACGTCAGCGCCGGCTGCAAGTGCAGCTTTAGCTTTATCGCCTTTAGCGAATACAACAACAGTTTGGTCTTTACCAGTACCATTTGGAAGTACAACAGCCCCACGTAATTGTTGGTCTGCTTGTTTTGTATCTAAGTTTAAGTTGTAAGCAAGTTCAATTGTAGCGTCAAACTTAGCAAAGTCCATTTTCTTAGCTAATGCGATTGCATCAGTAATTGAATAGTTTTTACCTTCTTCAACTTGTTTTAAAGCGTCTTGATAATTTTTACCTTTTTTAGCCATCTTGAATTTTCCTCCTTGCAATATGTGGTCTAACGGATAAACCTCCCACTTGATACATCTATTTTCATAGAGTATCCGACCGAGAAGCGTGTTTGTAGTTAGGAATTAACCTTCTACAACGAATCCCATGCTTCGTGCAGTTCCTTCGATCATGCGCATTGCAGATTCAACACCTGAAGCGTTTAGATCTTGCATTTTAGTTTCAGCGATTTGTTGAACTTGAGCACTAGTTACTGTTGCAACTTTTTTAGTGTTAGGTTCGCCAGAACCACTTTCAACGCCTGCAGCTTTCTTTAAAAGAACTGCTGCGGGTGGTGTTTTTGTAACGAAATCGAATGAACGATCTTCGTAAACACTAATTACAACGGGAATTAACATACCAGCTTGGTCAGCTGTACGTGCATTGAATTCCTTTGTAAAGCCCATGATATTAATACCAGCTTGTCCTAATGCAGGACCAACCGGTGGAGCAGGAGTTGCTTTCCCTGCTGGAATTTGTAATTTAACGACGTTTGCTACTGTTTTAGCCACGTGACATACCTCCTTGTAAAATCCGTGCGTGGTAAATGGAGATATAAATTTCTCCTCCCACTGTATGCAGAACATACTAATATAATATAACACCCAGATGGGTTCCACGCAATCTTATTTATGCTTTTTCCATAAAAATGTGTAAATTGATTCATCAACTCGTTTATTTTCATGTAATAATCTGTGTGCTGCTCTTCGACCGCTCACAATAAGTTCCTGATAATTAAGCTGATTTTCAACTAAATAGCGAAGTGATAAAACACTATTAATGGAAACAGCGCCATCATTGCCATTTTTCAAATCGCCAGCAATATTTAAAAATTGTAAATTCTCCGGTAGATGCTGCATTGCCTTTTCAAAATACTGGTAGAGTGAAGTCGTTTCCACTGGACCTTTATCAGTTAAAAATAAATCTTCAATGATAGGCGTATTTTGTGCTACATTATGATCATTGTATGGTGCACCAATTGAAATGGCATGTGCCACCATTGGGACATCAGTCATATCTCTGTATTCTGTCATATAGCGTAATATACTGACACTACCCATTGAATGCCCAACAAAATCGACCTTTTCAATGGCATAAGCGCCATATAAAAATTGCATAATATAATGTAACCATAAGCTTTGTTTTTCAACAGGAGCTATATTATTTTTAAATAAAACTTGAATGAATGGTTGCGCAGATCTTAATTGACCTTCAACATGTAAACTACCATTATCATCAACTATGATAACCATATCTTTACGACCATAGCCTGCTCGTTCAAAACGGGCAATCATTGGGCCAAAAGAAAGTCGATTACCACTATAACCGTGAACAAATAGTGTTGGGGTCATCTTGTCGCTAGGTACAATTGGATCAGAGGCATCAATTGAAACATGCCCTAATCGTCTAAATTTATTCCCAATGAAAAAACTTGTGCCTGCTCCTAGACCTAACAAGCCTATCTTCAAAAGTCCCTTAGTCATTAAATCACCTTCTACTTTTGTGAGTTATCACCCTAGCCTAATAATTTATCTACTTGATCAAAGTTCAATTCTGTACTTGTTTCACGACCAAACATATCAATATCAACTTTAAGTTTTAATTTTTCATTATCAATTTCCGTTACTTTACCGATAAGGTTAGCAAATGCACCTTCAATAATTGTGACAGATTCACCAATTTCAATGTCCAATTCTTGATGACGAGCACTCATACCCAAACGACGAAGAATCAATTCTACTTCTTCAGGTAATAGTGGTGCTGGTTTACTTCCGGCCCCATGAGAACCAACGAACCCAGTTACGCCTGGTGTATTACGAACAACATACCATGATTCATCTGACATACCCATCTCAACTAAAACATATCCAGGGAATGTTTTCTTCATATCTGTTTTTTCTTTACCATTTTTAACTTCACGTTCTTCTTCTTCAGGAACAACTACACGGAAAATAAAATCTTCCATACCCATTGATTGTGCACGTGATTCAATATTTGTTTTAACTTTATTTTCGTAACCAGAGTAAGTATGTAAGACATACCAACTTTTTTCGATTGATTCCATTATATATATCTCTCCTTAAATTATCAGCTTCATTTTTCTCAAACAAAAAAAACTCCGCATCAACGAAGTTTTCTCACTTGTGTCATTATATCAAAACATCAGTTAAATAGCTATTCTTCTATGAAAATAGGGTTAAGAATGCAGAAGCACCTGAATCAACAATCCAGAAGAAAATCGCAAACATAATTGCAGTTACAACAACAGTTGTTGTATCACGACGTAGTTCCTTACCTGTTGGCCAAGTTGTTGCTTTAATTTCTACGATAACACTTTTAAGAAATGCATTAATTTTTCTCATAACTATCCCCCTATTTTGTTTCACGATGTAACGTATGTTTATTACAATATTTACAAAATTTATTTACTTCTAAGCGTTCGGTTCTGCTCGGTTTTGCAGCTACAATATAATTTCGTGAGCCACAAACGATACAAGCCAATGCTACTTTTCTTTGTGCCATGACTTTTTCTCCTTAATGTAAAGTTAACTAACGCTAACTTCGACTAACATTTTTAAAGAATACACTCATTTTACATTAAAAGAAAGAAAAAAGGAACCACCCTCTTTTCTTTCTTTCCTAATTATCGATTTTCTTTAAAAAATAACCCAAGCTTACTCTTACACCTTGAGATAGATCCTAATACCTTTTTCATATCGCACTCTAAAATAAGCGCAATTTCTTCTGGCTTTTTCATTTGATAATAAAGTAAAACAAAAGTACTTCTTTCTAACTCTGACAATTTCAATTCAAAATCATCCAATTTTTCTTGAAGGATAATTCTGTCATCTGCCAATATCTCACAATAAAACGAAGGCCGTTCACATTCACCATAAGTTTCTTCATATCGTTCCAAAGAATGCGAGTTCGCATCAGACAGCCTTTTAGTCGCTGATTGTTTGCGAATTAAACTAAAAATACAATTCGATAGACTGGTTTTAAAATACTGTCCAAACGTAATTCCTTTGTTCGGTTGGTAATTTTTTAATGCTTTAAAACAAACAGCTCTAGCCTCTTGTAAAAAATCTTCAGTATCCCATAATTTTAGATAGTATTTACGAATCATCGAATAAACCATTGGACGATATCGTTCAAATAACGGTTCAAATTTATGTTCTGCACCTAATTTAATTTGGCAAATCAATTGAAAATCTGTTTCGTTTTCAGTACTCCGGTAAGTTTCATCTAACAAGTAGACTCTCCATATCCGGGTCTCCATTTTTCAATATACCAAACATAATGACTGATTACAACAGTTGCTTAGTCATGTGATAGGTGATCACGCAATTCAGCCAGACTATCTAATTGTTCTGAGTCCCATGGTGAACGACGAACCGATGCCTCCGTTTGATATTTTTTGGCTTGTTGAGCAACTTCTTTTTTAGATTCATTAATGTCTTTGTATAACTCCCATGCAGGAATTCTTAATGCACCTTGTGAGAAAATAGTCCACTGTTCTGCTTGATCACTCGTTGCAACAGTTACCTGTGTGAGTTTAGTCTGTAACTCACCTATCATTGCTTCAATATAACTATCAGCCGTCTGACCCTCTGCTGTCCAAATAATCTCTAATCCATATTTTGTATAACTCTTTGATAGTCCTGGAACATACATTGCATCAAAGACAACGATTAACCGAGAGTCAATCTGTTTATGATAATTTGATAATTTGTGCAGTAGCAAGTCACGTGCTTCATCAAGTCGCTCTGATTGTTTCAATCGATTTAATTCTGGCCAATTACCAATCATATTATAGGCATCTACAACCAAAATTTGCTTTTTCATTATTATTTACCCCTAGAAGTAAATCCTTGATAAATAAGTAAACTGGCTGCGACACTGGCGTTTAAACTTTGAACGTGTCCAACCATTGGAATAGTCAACATACCATCACAAGCTTTTTTCAATAACGGTGAAATACCTTTACCTTCGTTACCAATTACGAGGGCTGTGGGTCCTTTAGCATCCCATTCACGATAATCTTGTCCATCCATATCTGTTCCGAAGACCCATAATCCGGCCTTTTTCAATTCATTTACAGTATTTACCAAATTAGTTACGCGAGCAACTGGCATATATTCAATTGCACCTGTTGACGTCTTAGCAACTGTTGACGTTAAACCGACTGCGCGACGTTTTGGAATAATAATTCCATGTACACCCGCAGCATCGGCTGTTCTCATAATTGATCCTAAGTTATGTGGATCTTCAACATTATCTAAAATAAGGAAAAATGGTGGTTCATCTTTATCAGCTGCACTTTTGAAAAGATCTTCAATAGTTGCATATTCAAATGCGGCAACTGCTACAATAACGCCTTGGTGATTTTGTTGATCTGATAATAAATCTAATTTACTTTTAGGAACTAGTTGTGTGATAATACCTTTTTTCTTAGCTAACTGTTCAATACCACTTAAAACATCTGATTTTAATCCAGTTTGTAAAAATAATTTGTTAATTGATTGATTACTTTTTAACGCTGCTTCTACAGGGTGACGACCAATAATAAAATCGCCAGCCTCTTCACTACTTCTTGGTTGTCCCATTTAAGTTCTCCTTTTCAACGGTGTTAATACACCATTTTGCCAATTCGGCCAATCTATCGTTTTGATTACTCAAAAATAAGTAGCCAAACAATGCTTCAAATCCAGTTGAAATACGATACGTTATTACTGATGTATTTTTAGCTGAAGTATGACTTTTAGCATTACGTCCACGTTTAAAGTAGTCTATTTCTTCTTCAGTTAAAATATTATTTTCTGTCATTTTATCTATCAAGAAAGCTTGTGCTTTGGCTGATACATAATGTGTTGCTTGATGGTGTAATTGAGTTGGTCTTGTAAGTCCTTGTACAAGTAAGTGTTTACGAACAAATACTTCATAAATACCATCGCCCATATAAGCTAACGCAATCCCATTCATTTGTTGATAATCTGCATTATTTTCCATTAGTCTTTTCTCCATCTAGTTCCTTGTGGTGTGTCTTCCAAAATAATTCCTTCTGCTGCAAGTTGATCTCGAATTTCATCGCTTTTTTGAAAATCTTTTTGTTTCTTAGCTTCTATTCTTTGTGCAATTAATTTTTCAACTCTGATATCTAGAGCATCAGCTACTTGTCCAAAAGCTAATCCAAAAACTGATGTCATTTCTTTAAAAATTTCTAACAAGTGATTAATTGAATCTCGTTCCACTTGTTTGTTTTCAGAATAGACATTCATTTTCTTAGCTAAATCATAGATAACTGCAATACCATTTTGTGAATTAAAATCATCATCCATAGCAGTTTCAAAATTGGATAAGCTCTCATTAATTTGATTTTCTATTAATTTATTTTCTCCTGAAATAGCATCGTTCAATCGATAAGTTAAGTTATCAAATGCTGTTTTCAATTTATTTAAATTATTAGTCGCTTCATCAATATTCGCTTGGCTATACTGAATTGGACGGCGGTAATGCGTTGTTGCCATAAAGAAACGGATAACTTGTGGATTGACTTCTTTAATCATATCATGCACCGTAACAAAATTACCTAGTGATTTACTCATTTTTTCATCATTTTCACCAATTGTTACAAATCCATTATGCATCCAATAGTTAGCAAATTTTTGACCCGTTTCAGCTTCACTTTGAGCGATTTCATTTTCATGATGTGGAAACATTAAATCCTGTCCACCACCATGAATATCAATCGTTGGACCTAGGTATTTTGTTGCCATTACAGAACACTCAATGTGCCAACCCGGACGGCCCTTACCAAATGGAGAGTTCCAAGAAAGATCATCATTTTTGACTGATTTCCAAAGTGCAAAATCAATTTCATCTTCTTTTCGAGCCGTTTCTTCAGTATCAACATGCTGACTGGCACCTTGTTCTAATTCGTTGATATTTTGATCAGATAATTTACCATAATCTGGAGATTTACGCGTTCTAAAATAAACATCCCCATCAGATACATAAGCATAACCTTTATCAATTAAATTTAATATAAATTGAATGATATCATCAATATTTTCTGTCGCCTTTGGATTTTTAGTTGCTGGTTCAATCGCCAATGCCTTGGTATCTTCCATGAAAGCAGCAATAAACTTATCGGCTAATTGTTGAACTGTTATATGGTCTTCTTTAGCAGCTTTGATCATTTTATCATCAACATCTGTAAAATTAGATACATAGTTAACTTTAAAATGACGATATTCAAAATATCGACGAATTGTATCAAACGCAATAGCACTTCGCGCATTTCCAATATGAATATAGTTATAAACGGTTGGCCCGCAAACGTACATACTAACTTTCCCAGACACAAGTGGTTTAAAAACCTCTTTTTGATTCGTTAATGTATTATAAATTGAAATCATTTTATCACCCGCCATTTAATCTTTTTGTTAAAAAAAGACGTCTTTTATATACTTATAAAAGACGTCTTCAACGTTGTTCCACTCCTTAAGATGTAGTGAACCTACATCCAACAATGAGTTAACGTTCATTACACGACTATAATTACTTTGTTCATCATAGCATTTTAAAGAGGCACTTCACAACTAACGTTTGTTTTCTCACATCACCGAAAACTTTCTAAAAAACGCCAATAAGTTGTTACTCTCTCTTATCAAAAATTATTTTGTATTCATTTCTTCTAACGTTTTGTTCAAATGAGCTAATGCTTTTTCACGACCAAGCAATTCGATTGATGCTGGTAGTTCTGGTCCATGCATTTCACGCGTTGTTGCAATACGGATTGGCATATATAATTGACGACCTTTAATTTTTGTATCTTTTTGAATTGATTTAATTGTTGCTTGGATAGCAACAGCATCAAAAATATCAATCGTTTTAATGCGTTCAGCAAATTCTTTTAAAACTGTTGGTGCTGTTTCAACAGCTAACTCTGCCTTTGCTTCATCATCAAGAACAGGTGGTTCGCTTAAAAATACTTCTGCCATTTCAGTAATTTGACCTGTATATGACATTTGTTGCTTATAAAGGCTAATTAATTTACGAGCCCATTCAATTCTTTCTGCACTTGGATCAGCTTCAATTTTACCATCTTGAATTAATTGACGTAAAGCCAAATCCATTACTTTATCTTCATCAGCTGTTTTAATATATTGATTATTAATCCATTCTAATTTTTTACCATCAAATGAAGCTGGTGACTTGCTTAAACGTTTAGGATCAAACATTTTAATCAATTCTTGGCGAGAGAAAATTTCACTTTCGCCAACTGGTGACCAGCCTAATAAGGTAATGAAGTTTACCATAGCTTCTGGCAAGTAGCCTAATTCACGATATTGTTCAATGAATTGGAGAACATTTTCATCACGTTTACTTAATTTTTTTCCTGTTTCTGTATTGATAATTAATGTCATATGTCCAAAGATAGGTGCATCCCAGCCAAATGCTTCATAAATCATCAATTGCTTAGGCGTATTGGCAATATGGTCATCCCCACGAAGAACATGCGTAATTTCCATCAAGTGATCATCAACAACAACAGCAAAGTTATATGTTGGCATACCATCACGTTTTTGAATAACAAAATCGCCACCAATAGTATTGGAATCAAAGGTAATTTCACCTTTAACAATATCTTTAAATTCGTATTTTTTGTTTGCTGGAACACGGAAACGAATAACAGGTGTTAAACCGGCAGCTTTTGACTCTGCAATTTTAGCAGTAATCTCATCATCAGACATACCTGCATATTCGTATTCATAATGTGGCATTTCATTACGTGCTTTTTGAGCATCACGGTCTGCTTCGAGTTCATCTTCTGTTTTATATGACTCGTAAGCTAAATTTTTATCCACTAATTCTTGGATTAATGGTAAATAGATATCTTTACGTTCTGATTGACGATAAGGACCAAATTCTCCTGGTTTGTCAGGACCTTCATCCCAATCCATGCCTAACCATTTTAAGTTATCTAGTTGGCTGCGTTCACCATCAGCAATATTTCTCTTTGTATCAGTATCTTCAATACGGATAACAAAAGTACCCTTTTGACTTCTCGCAAATAAGTAATTAAATAGAGCGGTACGAGCATTTCCAATGTGTAAATGTCCAGTTGGACTTGGTGCATATCTGACACGAATTTTATTTTTAGCCATGATAACGCCTCTTTCTTTTTTCTGTATTTAGTTACTACGATATAAACCGTTTATTTAAGGCTTTATTCAACTAATCTAGTTTACAATGAATCGGATAAAAAATAAAGCCAATAATCTTAGTATTGACTTTATTTCTTATCGTTTATTTTTTTCATTGAATGTAATGGTTTTGCAAAAATCATTCTTCCAGCATCCGTTTGAAGTGCACTTGTAACGACAACGTCAATTGATTTGTTTAGGAAATACTTTCCTTCTTCCACGACAACCATTGTTCCATCATCCAAATAAGCAACACCTTGTTGACGCTCAGAACCATTTTTTATTACCATAACATGTAATTGTTCTCCAGGAATAACCCGAGGTTTCAATGATTTAGCTAGTGCATTTACATTCAAAATCTGGACATTTTGAAATTCGCTAACTTTGTTTAAATTAAAATCATTTGTGACAATAACCCCATCAATCGTTTTAGCTAATTTAATTAACTTACTATCTACTTCTTCAATTTCTTCAAAATCACCTTCATACATTTCAATCGGCATGATTTTTTCATCTTGAAGTTTATTTAAAATATCTAATCCTCTACGACCCCGAACACGTTTGATACTATCAGCTGAATCTGCAATATATTGGAGTTCATATAAAACAAAATTAGGAACTAATAATGTTCCTTCAATAAAGCCAGTTTTAATCAAATCATAAATCCGGCCATCAATTAAGATATTTGTATCTAATATTTTATATTCATGATAATTATCATTGACATTACGGTCTAGTAAACTACTTTCAACGACATCACTTTTCTTATTTTTTGATGCAAATAATTTACGCCAATCCTCCAAACGATTAGTTCCTATAACAAAACCCAAGTATCCAAGTAAAAATAGTAACAAAACGGGTACAATTGTGTTCAATAGCCATATTTCTGATCGATAGAATGGTGTTGAGATTAAAATTGCAATAACCATACCAACAATAGTTGAAACACTCGCTGTTAGTAGCATCATTGGGCTTTGATTAGTTAAATAATTTTCAATATTTGCCAGTAATTTTTCTAGTGGCGTTATGATAAATAAAGATAGAATAAGAGCTAAACCGACACCTATTAAAAAATTAACAACACTATTATTTAATATACCAATCTCCGCAATACTCACTAATTTCCAAAAAAGTGGTAGCAAACTAACACCAATTCCACCGCCGACTAGTGCAACAACACCTTTAATAATATTTCTACGCATTGACAACTCCTCCTTTCTAACTAAACACTACTTTTAGTGCTTCGCTTAGTGTAGCAACACCAACAACTGTAATTCCTTTAGGTGGTGTCCATCCTGATAAATTATTTTTAGGAATAAAAATTCGTTTAAATCCAAGCTTTTGTGCTTCAGCAACCCGTTGTTCAATCCGATTAACACGTCGAATTTCACCAGTCAATCCAATTTCACCTACAAAACTGTCTGCAGGGTCTGTTTCTTTATCTCGATAACTTGACGCAATACTAACAGCAATCGCTAAATCAATAGCTGGTTCATCTAATTTTACGCCACCAGCCGCCTTAAGATAAGCATCCTGGTTCTGTAATAATAAACTTGCACGTTTTTCAAGAACGGCCATTATTAATGACACACGATTGTGATCAAGCCCTGTAGTTGTACGCTTCGCCGTTCCGTAAACTGTTGGTGTGATTAATGCTTGAACTTCAACCAAAATAGGTCGTGTTCCTTCCATAGATACAACAATAGCAGAACCTGTTGCGCCAGCCAAACGTTCTTCTAAGAAAATTTCTGATGGGTTTGCAACTTCAAATAACCCACCTTCACGCATATCAAAAATTCCAATTTCATTTGTTGAACCAAATCGGTTTTTAACAGCGCGTAAAATACGGAACGTGTGATGCATATCTCCTTCAAAATAAAGGACTGTATCAACCATATGTTCCAAAATTTTGGGACCAGCAATTGCACCACCTTTTGTTACATGTCCAACAATAAAAATCGTAATACCATTCGTTTTAGCAATTTGTAATAATTCAGCAGTTACTTCTCGAATTTGAGAAACACTGCCAACTGCAGCAGACATTTCTGGTTCTTGCATTGTTTGAATTGAGTCAATGACTACGTAATCAGGATTTAATGTCTCAATATTTTGACGAATATTACCCATATCTGTTTCAGGGTAAAGATAAAATTTCTGACCTCCAACACCGAGGCGCTGTGCACGCATTTTAATCTGAACAGCACTTTCTTCACCAGAAACATATAAGACAGTTCCGCCAGTTTGGCTTAGTTGACCAGAAACTTGTAAAAGTAATGTTGATTTACCAATGCCTGGATCACCACCAATTAAAACTAATGACCCGGGTACAACACCACCACCAAGAACACGATTTAATTCACCTAACTCAGTTTCAACACGTTCTTGTTCTGCCATTGAGATATCATCTAATAGTTCTGGTTTAACAGAAGCTCCAGTAAAACTGACACGAGCTTTACGATCTGCTTTTTGTGATTGTTCACGCTCTTCTACCATCGTGTTCCATTCGTTACAGTTAGGGCAACGACCCAAATACTTTGGTGAGGTGTATCCACAGTTTTGACATACAAATTGCGTTTTTACTTTTGCCATACAAACTCCCCACCCTTTCATTATAAATTCTATTGTTAATATTTTATCACATAAACGACAACCTGTAATTTCAATTGAAATTCTTAATCATTCTATAATAACTATTTACCTGATGAACCAAATCCGCCAATACGTTTTGTAGCGGTCACCTTTTCATTATCAACAGTTAAATAGGGCATAAAAATCCCTTGGCCTATCCGATCTCCTTTTTTTACCATTTGATCTTTTAAACTAAAATTAACAATTTGTATGAAAATTTCACCTTCATTTTTTTCGTTATTATAGTAATCAGAATCAATAACACCAATTCCATTTGGTAAAATCAGTCCACGTTTTAAGGGGCTACTTGAACGATTTGCTAATAATAAAAATTCATTATCTAGCATATACGCTTTAATTCCTGTGGGAATTAAATAAGGTTTCAAAATTTTATTTGCTTGAATGAGCTCTTCTTCAGCCACCGATTCACGATGCCTAATTAGCCATAAAACCTTTAAAAATCCACTTTTCCAGATTGAAGGTAATGTAAAATCTTCAGCTGCAGCTAAGTCATATCCTGCCGAAGTTGTTGTTGATCGAACGGGTAAGTCAATTTTCCCTGCATATTTAGTAACAATTTCAAATCCTCTTGTTTTCATTTGTTTATCCCCGTAATCTGTTTACTTTTTATCTTACCTCATTTATGACATAAATGGCTAGTTTTTGGGCATTTTTTAATGGTATAATTACATTCAAAGGGAAGGTGTTCAAATGGATTTCCAACTAAATGAAACCGATTTACGCGTGTACAACGTTAATGACGAGTTAATTAGTCGAATTAGTTTTACCATGATTAATGCTAATCAGACAATGGTCATTGAACATACTTGGGTAGCTGACAATCAGCGTCATCAAGGGCTTGCAAAAAGTACAACTGATTACTTAATTAAACAAGTTATTCTAAATCAGCAAACTATTTTACCATTATGCCCTTATACAAAGTTTTATTTTAGTGAACATCCAGAACTTTTAGAATTAATTTATACACCTAAATAAAAAATAGGAGAGTGACACACATGAATCAAGACAATTTAAAAAAATTAGTTGGACAAAAAGCTGTCGAGTTTATTAAAGACGGTATGGTTGTTGGACTTGGTACAGGCTCAACCGTTAAATTTATGGTAGATGCATTAGGTCAACGTGTTAAAAATGAAAACTTATCAATTATCGGTGTTTCAACATCAATTAGAACTGAAGAACAAGCAAAATCACTTGGTATTCCAGTTAAATCAGTTGATGAAGTTGACCACATTGATTTAACAATTGATGGTGCAGATGAAATTGATGACCATTTCCAAGGTATTAAAGGTGGCGGTGCTGCTCATTTATTTGAAAAAATTGTTGCTATTAATTCAAATCAAAATATGTGGATTGTTGATGAAAGTAAAATGGTTCATACGTTGGGTAAATTCCCTCTTCCCGTTGAAGTTATCCCTTACGGTAGTCATCAATTATTCAAAAAATTAGAAGCTAAAGGATTTAATCCCAAATTTAGAACTGTTGATAATGAAAATGTTTTAACTGACTCTAAAAATTTTGTCATCGATTTATATTTAGGTGAAATAAACGATCCTGCTAGCATACAAGATTATTTAGCTAAACAAGTTGGTGTTGTAGAACAAGGTCTATTTTTAGATTGTGTAAATACGGTTATCGTTGGACGTCAAGATGGTCCTGAAGTTTTACACGCACGTTCTGACACCTTTACAATTAAATAATTCTAAAGAAGAGCTAATTTTTATTGGCTCTTTTTAAATACGCAAATTGATTTTATTTAAAAATGAGAATTTTCTTTTCTTTTTAACATTGTTTACTAATCTAACGAGATATATTATAATAGCCACAGTACTTAAATCTTATATAGGAGTGTGATTTTTTTGACACAATCAATTAGTTCAGAACAACTCGCAAAATTCCAAAAAAATTTACATGCACGTGAAAGCCATGAAGTTATTGAACGTGCCGTTACAAAAAATGGTATTTTAGCAAATAGTTACGATTTAAAAGCCCAAGCTAAAATGGAACCTGTTTTCTCAATTGATCTGGATGTTGGTAATGTTTCTAACCAAAAGCAATCAGGTCGTTGTTGGATGTTCGCCGCATTAAATACAATGCGTCATGACATGAAAACAAATTTTAAAGTTGCCAAAGATTTTGAATTGTCACAAAATTTCACTTACTTCTGGGATAAACTTGAAAAAGCAAATTACTTTTATCAAAATGTTCTTGAAACAGCTGATAAACCAACTAGTGACCGTACCGTTTCATGGTTAATGACAACTCCACAACAAGATGGCGGCCAATGGGATATGATCGTTGCAATTATTGAAAAATATGGTGTTGTTCCTCAATCTGTGATGCCTGAAACATATAATAGTTCTAAATCAAGCGAAATCAATTCAACTTTAAACTTAAAATTAAGAAAAGATGCTGTTGATTTACGTGAACTCGTTGCTGCCGGAACAAGTTCAAAAGAAATTGAAGTCGTCAAAGAAGCTAAACTTACTGAAATTTATCGTTTATTAGCATACAGTTTTGGTGAACCTCCTGCAACATTTGACTTTGAATATCGTGATTCTGATAATGAATATCATATTGATAAAAATTTAACACCAAAAACATTCTATGAAAAATTTATCGGTTGGGACTTAGATGAATACGTCTCAATCATTAATGGTCCAACAGATGATAAACCTTACAATAATATGTACACAGTTGATCGTCTTGGAAATGTTGTTGATGGGCGTCCTATTCGCCATTTAAACATTAACATGGCTGATTTTAGAGATGTTGCCATCAAACAATTACAATCTGGCGAGAGCGTCTGGTTCGGTTGTGATGTTGGTCAATCGTCTGAACGCCAAATTGGTATTATGGATACTGAACTTTATCATAAAGATGAATTGTTCAATATTGATCTAGCTTTATCAAAAGCTGAACGCCTTGATTACGGTGAGAGTCTAATGACTCATGCTATGGTTCTAACAGGTGTTGATTTGGTTAATGATCAAGCAACCAAATGGAAAGTTGAAAACTCATGGGGCGAAAAAGTTGGTAATAAAGGCTTCTTCGTTATGAGTGATGACTGGATGGAAGAATATTGTTATCAAGTTGTCGTTAACAAAAAATTCTTACCAGAAAAATTACAAGCTATTCTAAAAGAAGAACCTAAAGTCCTTGCTCCTTGGGATCCAATGGGTGCATTAGCATAATTAAAAAAGTAACAACAATATTGAATTGTTGTTACTTTTTTTGTGTTAAAATTTTTTTGCTTTTAATTGTTAAATCATCATTTAATGTATACCAAATAGGGACACCATTCGGAACCTCAACGCCATCAATATCTGCATCTGAAATATTTTCTAAATATTTTATCAATACCCTAAGTGTACTGCCATGTGCGACAATCAACTGGTTATTACCTTGTCTTAACTCTGGGGCAATGACATCTTGCCAGTAAGGTAAAATCCGTTTAAATGCCATTTCTAAGCTTTCTGATGTTGGTAAGCTACTTTTAACACGTTGCTTGTACCGTCTATCATTATCAGGTACAGATAAACTAGGTGGGATAGTCGTATAACTACGGCGCCATTGGGCTACTTGTTTAATACCGTAGATACGTTTGGTTTCATCTTTATTTAAACCGCGCAAGGCACCATAATGTCGTTCATTAAGACGCCAATTTTTCTGTATTGGAATCCAAAGTTGATTCATTTCTTCCATCATAATATTACTCGTTTTAATAGCTCGTTTTAAGACAGATGTATGAACCTGTGAAAATTGAATATTTGTATTAAGAATAACTGTTCCTGCAACTCTAGCTTCAGCGATGCCCTTAGCCGTTAATGGAACATCTGTCCAACCGGTGTATTCATTATTTTGATTTGCTAGACTCTCACCATGTCTTACCATGACTAATTCAACCATTATTAAAACCTTCTTCACTCTTCATTAATACTCATTATAACAAAAAAGACTTAAAACAACATTGTTGTCTTAAGTCTTTTAATTATTTATTTTACTCGACCAGCAAAATCTGGTTTCCAGTAAGCACTCATTGTGCTAATTTTAACATTTTGTCCTTCAGTTGGAGCTTCAGCAAATTGACTTCCACCTAAGTAGATAGCAACATGGTATGATGATCCTTTTGATCCCCAGAAAAGTAAGTCTCCAGGTTGTGCTTGAGAAACTGATTCATAGCTAACTTGTCCTTCTTGAGCAACAGTGTAGCCACCAATAGATTTTCCAGCAGCATGAGCATAAACATAACTAGTAAATCCTGAACAATCAAAACCGCTCAATGATTTTCCGCCCCATACATATGGGATGCTCTTTGTTGTTAATGATCTTGCTAGAGCAGTAATACTACTTGTATCAAGACTTGAAGCACTCACAGCACTTGTTGCTGCTTTTTTACTTGAACTATTTGTAGTTGAAGTTGTGACAGCTTTTTCACTTGAAGCTGAAGTATTTGAGCTTTTTACTGCTTTATTACTTGAAGTATCTGTACTTGCAGCTTCAGTTGCTTTTGATGCAGCTGCATCTGCTGCTGCTGCATCGTTCTTTTCATTTGCTGCTTTAGTTTCTGCTGCTGCTTTTTCAGCAGCTTTTTCTGCTGCTTTTGCTTTATCGATAGATGATTGTGTATCTGATTTTTTTGTATCAATTTGTGCTTTTAATGTATTTGCGTTTGCTTGTTTAACCGCTAGTTCAGCTTGTTTGTTTGTATATTCTTTAACTGTTTTTTGTTGATCTGCAGCCTTTTCATCTAATTCAACTTTAGAAGATTTAACTTCTGCTTTATCAGCTTTTTGTTGTTTAGCAGCTTTTTGACCAGCACCAACTAATGTTGTAACTGTTCCCACACGTTTGAAGGCATCAACAACACTTTTTGAATCTGAAACAAATTCAACCATGCTTGCTGTACTTCCATCAACTTGTAAAGCACGTGTTTGATCAGCTAATTGTGAATCTCTTTGTGAAATTTCAACATTTAATCTGCTGATCTTCTTACCTAATTTGTATTGATCTGATTCAAGTTTTGCAGCTGTATCTTTAGCATCCTTAACTTCAGCTTGAGTTGAAGTAATTTCACTATTAATTGTTGCTAATTTTGCAGCAACTTTAGTGCTCTTGCTATTTAATTTAGCAATCGTGCTTGTTAGTTCAGTTACACTATCTGAAGCGTTAGCTTGTTCTGCAACTGCGCTCATTCCAATAAGTGTAGCTGTCATCATCATTACTTTAGCAATTTTACTATTAATTTTCAAAAGGCACTCTCCTAGTTGATTTCATAATTATTATTTAATTTTAGCGTATTCGTTTTTCTCGACTAGAATAGAATAGCACGGTTCTTAGGTACATACCATTACGGTTAGTTTACATTCGAATTTAATTTACATCTTTTAATTTCAGTATGATTACACAAATGTTACAAAAGGCCATTTCCATTGTTTTTATCCCTCTTATTTGTTGTTAAATAGGCATTTACGAGTTCTATATTAAAATGACAAAAGCGTAATACAATTAGTCGTTTTTCACTGATTTAACATTACTTAATTAATCAAAGTTGTCCTTTTCATTCTTTTACATTTTTTCAATTATTTAATAATACCGTAAGAAAAAATTTTTTTTGCTTTTTATCCCTTTTTTTATCGTATAATCAGCTTAATTAATGTAATGAAAGGTATGAATAAATATGGCTAAAAATAATAACTTGGGAATGCCATCTCCAATAAAAGGCAGTTCTCAAAGCAATAAAAATAAGCATCCAATACTGTGGACACTATTGATAATTATGATTTTAGGTATTGCTTCTGGAGGTGTATATGCCTATTCAGTATTCACACATACTGAAGATACCGTCGCAAAAACTTACAAGAAAACCAAAGCAAAAAAATTAAGAAATGTTTCCAGTATTTTGAGTGAGAAAAAACCTTTTTCAATTCTATTAATGGGGACTGATACTGGCGCACTTGGTCGAAGTGATACAGGACGCACGGATACAATGATCGTTGCAACAGTTAATCCAACAACAAATAAAACTACCTTAACAAGTATTCCTCGTGATACTCAAGTTAAAATTGACGGAAGTGATGAAAGCTCTTCAAAAATAAACAGTGCCTATACCTATGGTGGCAAAGATGGTTCAACATCTGCTGTTAATACTGTTCAAAATTTATTAGATATCCCAATTGATTATTATATGTTAATTAACATGAATGGATTAAAGAAAATTGTTGATACCGTTGGTGGTGTTGATGTCAAACCATTACTTTCATTTAAACTTGAAGGAACTCATTATAAAAAAGGTAAGACAATCCATTTAAACGGCAAACAAGCCTTAGCTTATACGCGAATGCGTCATTCAGATCCACTAGGTGATTATGGCCGTCAAAAACGTCAAAAACAGATTATTACAGCAATTACCGGAAAAGCTAAATCTGTAAATTCACTCGCAAACTACAAAAAATTATTAAAAACAATTGACGGAAACATGGTAACTGATCTTAGTTTTAATGATATGCTCACAGTAGAAACAAACTACAGCGCCGCTACAGAATCAATTCACTCTGATTTCTTGCAAGGAGTAAGTACAGATGTTGATGGTCTTTCATATGAAGTTCCAACATCGACTGAAAAGAAACGCGTCTCAAATGCTATTCGTTCTCAATTAGGTTTAAACAAATCAACACAAGCCTTTACTAGTTTAGAACAGCAACTCTCTAAATAAATAGATATAAAAAAGAAACGGACCTCAATTAAAATTTGAGGTCCGTTTCTTTTTTACCAATTTTCTAAAAACTTTTGGTATTTCATTTCTCTTTGTTCAATAAGTTCATTAGATGATTTAGTCGCTAGGTTCTTCAGCAATTCATTTAGACTACTGTCCATTAGACTTATTGTTGCTGCCTGATTAGTTTCTGGCAATACCACATCAATCAATCCAATATTAAATAACTCAGTAGCCGTCATTGGCAAACTTGTTTCAATCTCATTTGGATTAGTTTTCTTCAAAATAGCACTAACGGCTTCTGGAGATGCTACTGAAAATAAGCTATTTTCAACCATCATAATAGCATTTGCATTTGCTAAAGCCAGTGCACCACCGCTTTGACCTTCACCTAAAAAAATGGCAATATTCGGCACTTGTAATGCACCCATTTTTAAAATCATTTCAGAAATAATATAGCTCTGTCCTGTTTGTTCTGATTTAACGCTGGCATCTGCGCCGGGCATATTAATTAGCGTTACAACAGGTCGCTTAAATTTTTCAGCTTCATTTAGTAATCGCATTGCTTTTCGATACCCACTTGGCTTCACGGCACCAAAATTATAGGCTAAACGTTCTTCTAAATTTACGCCCCGATTAATGCCAATAACTGTCACTGGGCACTTATGAAAAAGTCCAATCCCACCAATAATGGAAGCATCCTCTTCGCCAACTCGATCACCATGATTTTCGAAAAACACATCAAATAGACTAGAAATAATAAATTTAGCACTTAATCTATCATTCGATCGAACTTTTTTTAAAAAATCTGAGTCCATTTTTAATATCCCCTCACACGTGTAATAGTAGTAGCTGACTAAGAATCTGTTTTATGTTTTTCCGATCAATAACCTGATCAACAAATCCATTTTCATATAAACCTTCTGCTGTTTGAAAATTAGCAGGTAGCTTTTCATTTGTCGTCTGTTTAATCACTCTTTCACCAGCAAAGCCAATTTTAGCTTGTTTTTCAGCTAATACAATATCGTTATTTAGTGCAAAGCTAGCACTGACACCACCCATTGTTGGATCCGTCAATAGGGACATGACTAATAACCCTGCATTATCTAGTTTTTGTTTCATGTAAAGAATCGAATTCATTTGTAATAACGAATAAATTCCCTCTTGCATTCTTGCACCACCAGAAGCAGTAACGATTACAAATGGCAGTCGTTTATCTAATGCGACTTGCATCCCTAACTTAATTCTAGTCCCTGCCGTCGTATTCAATGATCCCATCATAAAAAAACTATCCATTACTGCTAAAATCAATGGTTGTTGATCAATGCTACCTTCACCGACAATAACGGCTTCATCAGATGTCGTTGAACGCTTAGCACGTTCCAGTTTTTCTGAGTAACCTGGAAATTGTGCTTTATTTTCTGTTTTATTTGCTACATTTATTACCTCAAAACCGTTTTCATCTGTTAAAATAGCAATTCTCTCCATAGCAGTCAAGCGTTTATAAGTTTGGCATTTAGGACAAATAAAATAAGGTGCCCATTCACTTTCATGTAAATGCGTCCCACAATTTCGGCACTTTTGCCATTGATTTGTCTTTGGATAATGACTCATTACCGCCACCGCCTTTAAATTTTGCTATCAATTGAAATGGTATTTTCAATAAATTCTTGTGATTTTATAATTATTTTTAATTGCGTTAAATTAGTTTCAATTCCTGAAATATAAATTGATTCAAGTGATTTTTGCATTTTTAAAATAGCTAATTCTCTCGTTTCAGCATGACAAATAATTTTTGCTAATAGTCCGTCATAGAAAGCAGAGATGGTGTCACCGACACCATAACCCGTTTCAATTCGAATATCTTTAGGAAAATCAAAACATGTAATTTTAGTTTTCACACTTGGAATTAAGGATAATCGACATTCGATTGCATGTCCATTCATTTCTACATCATTATTCAATACTTCTTTACCTTCAGCAACTAACAACTGTTGTTGAACAACATCCATTTTAACAGTTTCTTCAGTAACACCATGTTCGACTTGCAATCGTGTATTCATTTCTAAAAAATAAAATTGATTATTCGCAAATAAAAATTCTACAGTTCCTAATCCAACGTAATGTAAATTTTTGATTAACTGACGCGTAAAATAGTAGAGTTGGCTTTGTTGCTCACTAGTTAAGACAACTGATGGGCTTTCTTCAATCACTTTTTGTCGGTGATTTTGCAAGCTACAATCCCGATTTCCTAACACTTGAACATGGTGCCCATCACCGATAATTTGCACTTCTATATGCCGCGCGTTTATCAATTTTTTTTCAAGATAAAAACTTCCCTCAGCAAAAGAAGCCTTTGCTTCTTGCTGAACAATCTCAGCGCCAGATAACAAATCAGATTTCCTTTCAACTGCTCTGATACCCTTGCCGCCTCCGCCATGTGAAGCTTTAATTAATAGTGGGAATCCAATTTTATTTGCTTGCTCAATCAATTCTTCGTTAGAAGTAATTAAATCAGATCCAGGAATAACGGGTACCCCTTTCTCAATTGCTAACAAACGAGATTTATCTTTATCTGCTAGTTGCTGGATTAATTCCGCTTCCGGACCAATAAAAGTAATACCACATTCCATACACATTTGTGCAAAATGCGCATCTTCTGATAGAAACCCGTATCCTGGATGAATTGCATCAACATTTAAACTTAATGCTGCCATCAATATACTCTCTCGATTTAAATAAGAATCTTTTGCTAAGGCTGGCCCAATGCAAATTTTTTCATCAGCAAGTTCAACAAATCGACTTTGTGCATCCACTGTTGAATAAATAGCGACCGTTTGTATATTTAATTTTTGGCAAGCGCGAATAATTCGTTCAGCCACTTCTCCACGATTCGCTATTAAAATTTTTCGAAACAAATGACTCACCTATCCATCTATTCTAATTTTAAGTAACTCTTGATCAAATTCGACTAATTCACCATCATCTACTAGTTGTTCAAGTACGATACCTGTCACTGGCGATTGGATATCATTGTATAATTTCATACTTTCAATTTGAGCAATAACCTGCTTTTTAATAATTTTAGTCCCAATTGTTCCCATTTTATCAAAATGAACTAACCCAACAAGTGGGCTTTTAACGATAAAAATGGTGTCACTATCATCTTCTTGTATATTTGTTGCTACTTTTATTTTTTCGGCTGTTTTTTCTTGATCTACAACTACTTTAAAGTCACCATCTTCAATTTCAACATGAGAAAATGGCATTGTCGCAATTTTATCTAATAATTGATTAATTTCATTAAATTTCATTAATTTGCACACACCTTAAATTTTTATTAGTAAACTTCCATATGCTAAGCCAGCTCCAAATCCAGTTAATAAAACTGTACCACCCGTAAACCCTTGTTGAATTGCTTCATTTAGGGCCATTGGAATCCCGGCTGAAGATGTATTTCCGTGATGAATAACACTTGTTGCAAATTTTTCAATTGGCATCCCTAACTCATCAGCAATTGTTTCAATAATTCTTAAATTTGCTTGATGGCAAACAACCAAATCAATATCACTTGTTTTTAACTTATTATCTTTAAGTAATTGTTTCATCTGATTAGGCACAACTGTTGTAGCAAATTCAAACACATCTCGTCCCTCTTGGAAAAATGCATCTATTGTTGGATAATTATCTTCATTAACATCACTTAATGGTTCAATACGTCCACTATGAATAACATCCTTTTTTTGCCCATTTGTTTCTATTTTTTCAGCAATAAAGCTTTCATCCGCTGAATTATTTGAGGCTTCAAGAAGAGCACCACCTGCACCGTCTCCAAAAAATACAGCGCTTGTTCGATCCTTAAAATCCATCATTTTTGAGTTAACTTCTGCACTAATCACAATTGCCCGTTTGTATTGCCCTGTACGTAAAAACTTTTCTGCGGTACTCATAGCAAATATAAATCCCGCACAAGCAGCGCTAATATCGAAAGCAAAGGCGTTCATTGCGCCAATATTTCCTTGAACAATCGCAGCTGTCGATGGTGTTAAGGCGTCTGGCGAAATTGTGGAAATAATAATTAAATCAATATCTGTGGCTTCATACCCAGATTTAAGTAAAAGTTCATTTGCTACTTTTGTACTCAAATCTGATGTATTTTCATCAATTGCATAGTGTCGTGTTTTAATCCCAGTATGCGCCACTATCCATTCATCCGAGGTTGGCATAAATTTAGCTAATTCATTATTTGTCACAATTCGTTCCGGCACAAAATGTGCCATATTTTTTATTTTGACATAATTATTCAATTTACCCATTCTCCCAGTCGTTAAGTTTAATTCATTCTATTTTATCAATAATCGCAAAATTAAGACACCAAAATAATTAACGCTTAATAATTCTTTAATTTCATAATACGCCAGTATGGCAATCTTTCATTAAAAAAAGCACTAAACCCCATAGTAACAAGGTCGAGTGCTTTTAAGTAAAACTATTATGCGAGTAAATGGATTCGAACCATCACGGGATATTATCCCACCAGATCCTTAGTCTGACGCGTCTGCCAATTCCGCCATACTCGCAAGAACAATCATAATTGTAGCAAAAATTGTTCCTTGTTACAAGTCCCATTTAAAATAAATTAGTATTCCATTAAAATTAACTTACTTCGACACTTCGAGCAAACGTAGCGTGACAGGTTAATTTTTCTTTGTCGTTGATACTGTTGTCCACAATTAGAGCATTGATAGTGAATAACTCTTTTCTTTTTAGCCTGTTTTGGACCAAGAGGGGCAAACCGGCTACCACCTACAATTGTCAGTAGCTGTTTGAAATCATGATCACGATGTTGATAACCCTTTTTAGCAATATGCAGATGATAATGACATAATTCATGCTTGATAACACCTATTAAAATATCCTCACCATGTTCCGTCAGCATTTTAGGATTAATTTCAATATTATGGTCATTTAATCGATACCGTCCACCCGTCGTTCGTAGTCTTTTATTAAATGTTGCTTTGTGGATAAATGGCTGCTTAAAAAAAGTTGTGGATAAGTTTTGAACTAAAGCTGTTAATTCAAAATCAGTCATCTTATTTATCCGTTGGTCGTTTCATTGTTAACTGAACGCGATTACGTTTCAAATCAACTTCCATTACCCACACTGTAACTATGTCCCCAACCGCAACCACTTCACTTGGTTTCTTAACGAACTTATCTGTTAATTGTGAAATGTGGACAAGTCCATCTTGTTTAACACCAATATCTACAAACGCACCAAAATCAATTACGTTCCGAACGGTTCCTTGTAATGACATGCCGGGTTCTAAGTCCTCAATTGTTAACACATCGTGTCGTAGTAACGGTGCCGGCATATCGTCACGTAAATCACGGCCTGGTTTTTGTAAACTAGCTAGAATATCTGCTACTGTTTCCACACCACTACCCACAACTTGTGCCAAATTTTCAGCATTTGTCTGTGCTAATTGGTCATTTGTCTCAGTTTTACCCAAATTAGTTATTTTTATCCCCAATTCTTTCAACAAAATCTTTGTTAGTGGATAACTTTCAGGATGAATATCAGTATTATCTAAAATGTTATCCCCAGAAACAATACGTAAAAATCCAATTGCTTGTTCATAAGCTTTTGGTCCTAAGCGTGGTACTTTCTTAAGTTGTTGACGCTTCGTAAATTTACCATTTTCGTCACGATAAGTAACAACATTTTTAGCAATTGTTAAATTTAATCCAGAAATTTTTGTTAATAGCTCTGAACTAGCTGTATTTAAATTAACCCCAACTTTATTCACAGCATCTTCAATCACGACATCTAACTGTGCATCCAATTTTTTTTCAGCAACATCATGTTGATACTGACCGACTCCAACAGATTTAGGATCAATCTTAATTAATTCAGCCAAAGGATCTTGCAATCTACGGCCGATACTAATAGCAGAGCGTTCTTCAACGTGAAGTTCTGGGAATTCATCACGAGCTGCTTGACTAGCTGAATAAACCGATGCCCCAGCCTCATTTACAATGACATAAAAAATTGGCCGTTCGATTTCTTTTAAAATATCTGAAACAAATTGTTCAGATTCTCGACTTGCTGTTCCATTTCCAATTGCAATCATTTCAACTTGGTATTTTTCAAGGAACTGTTTAAATTGTCCAGCAGCTGCGGCACGTTTTTCACCATTTGCAGGTTTATGTGGATAAATTACCAATTTGTCTAAGAATTTACCTGTACCATCCACGATGGCTAACTTACAGCCTGTTCGATAGGCTGGATCAAAACCTAAAACAACTTTCCCTTTTAATGGTGCTTGCATAAGTAAATGGTATAAGTTATCCCCAAACACATTAATAGCTTGTTCTTCAGCAACCTCTGTCATACCTTTACGAATTTCACGCTCAATTGATGGTTTAATAAAGCGTTTATAACTATCTTGATACGCATTTTCAATGATTGGTACAGCGTCACCACTATTTTTCCCAATAATTCTAAAATGCATAAATGTCATAATTGCTTGTTCTGGTACAACAACGGAAGCTTTTAAGATTCCCTCTTTTTCACCACGATTAATTGCCAGTACACGATGCGGAACGACTGATTTTAAAGATTCACTAAACTCATAGTAATCACGATAAATACCTTTTTCGTCTTTTTCTTCAGCTTTAACTTTTGCTTCAAACAAACTATCTTTTTGAGTTACTTTACGAATCCACTCACGATATTCGGCACTTTCACCAAATGCTTCAGCTAAAATTTCATGTACCCCAGCAAAAACGTCTTCTTCAGTTAAAATTTCAGCATCAACATTAATAAATGTGCTTGCTTTCTGATTAATTTCAGCTGCTGTTTGGGGGAATGTCAACAACCATTTGGCAAATGGTTCTAATCCAGCCTCTTTGGCAATAGTGGCCTTAGTACGACGTTTTTGTTTAAAAGGTAAATAATAATCTTCAATCTGTTGCAATTTTTTTGCTAAACTAATTTTATTTTTTAAAGCTTCTGTTAAATTACCTTGTTCTTCAATTATGTGGATAACTTCTGCTTTACGTTTTTCTAAACTCTCAACATGTTTATAAGTTGTCTCAATTTCACGAATTTGAACTTCGTCTAAACTATCTGTTCTTTCTTTTCGATATCGTGCAATAAATGGAACAGTATTTCCTTCATCAAGCATCCCTAAAACTGCGTTAATTTGTTTTTCTCGATACTGATTTAGCTCTTTTAATACTAACGGCATAATGTTTTTTTCCATGATAACGACCTCAATTCGAATATTTTTTGTTCATAAAAAAGAGACTAATAATAGGCGTCAGTACAACCATTCCTAATATCAATCTCTTTAATTAAATTTAACCTAAAATTTGTTGCATGATACGTTGCATCATATCAGTTGTTTGCGTCATTCCTTTATCTTGTTTTTCTTCTGAAGCTTTAAATGCATCAACCTCGACAAGATGTTTCTCAACATTAATACTACTTGTCATCTCATCGCAACCTTCAACAAAAGTACGATAACCACTAATTAATTTTTTATGTTTTCCCAAAACAGGAATGGGTACTTGTAAATCATCTAATTTGCTTAAATTTTCTTGGTAACTTGCTGTACCTTCAACAAATTTTTCTTTAGTAGTTGTGAATTCATCATCTGAAACAATAGAAAAGTCACCTGCAGTAATGGCTTTTTCCATTACTTCGTAATGATCATTTAAAGAATTACCCATTTCTTCAGTTGCTTGCGCAACATCATTTAACGCATTGATATAATAATTTACATTAACTCTTTTTTTCAAGATATAAACTTCCTTTTATTTATTTTTTCTGAATAATCGTTGGCCAAGCTTCACAATTTCAACAATCACAATAATTGAGAATGATCCCGCTAAAACAATACCCCATTGATACATATCTAAATGGCTAACATGGAACATTTTATTTAATCCGGGGATTAAAATAGTTGCTGCGAGCAACGCAAATGATGCCAAAATTGACCAATTAAACGTCACATTTTTAAAGATATTACGGTTGAAGATTGACCCATGGATTGATTTAACATTGAATGCATGGAATAACTGAATTAATCCTAATGTTGCAAAAGCCATTGTTAAAGCATCTGCATGAATTAATTTATCACCCATATGAACAGGATACGTTAAAGCCAACCAATAAACAAATAATGTTATAGCCCCTTCTAAGATACCTTGATAAATAATACTTGGCATCACACCACCAGAGAAGAAGTTTGATTTACGTCCACGTGGTTTTTGATCCATCAATCCTTTTTCAGCAGGTTCTACACCAAGTGCAATTGCGGGAAATGTATCTGTTACCAAGTTAATCCACAAAATATGGACTGGTGCCAAAATACTCCAACCCATCATTGTCATAACAAACAAGGTTAATACTTCACCTAAGTTTGCAGAAAGTAAATATTGAATTGATTTTTGAATATTAGAAAAGACTTTTCGTCCTTCCTTAACAGCAAAAACAATTGTCGCAAAATTATCATCAGCGAGAACCATATCTGAAGCACCTTTAGATACTTCAGTTCCTGTAATACCCATCCCAATTCCAATATCAGCCGATTTCAAAGCTGGCGCATCGTTCACACCATCACCAGTCATAGCAACCACTTGATTCTTTTTCTGCCATGCTTTAACAATTCGCACTTTATGTTCAGGCGATACCCTTGCATATACAGAATATTGTTCAACCTTATTTTCAAATTCTGAGTCTGATAAATCATCTAATTCAGAACCAGAAATAATTGCTTCATGTTGTCCAGCTTCAACAATTCCTAATCGAACTGCAATAGCTTCGGCAGTATCGCGATGATCGCCTGTAATCATCAAAGGACGGATCCCGGCTTTCTTAGCTTCGCTAACTGCAGCAGCAGCTTCTGGTCGCTCTGGATCAATCATTCCAACTAATCCAGCAAAAATCAAATCATTTTCCACAGTTTCTGAATCTAATACCGCTGGAATTGCAGGCATTTCACGATACGCGAATGCTAACACGCGTAATGCTTGCGTTGCCATATCATGATTATTAGTCATAATATAATCTAGCTGTGCATCAGTTATCGGTTTAATTTCGCCATTTTCAATATAACGTGTTACCCGTTTTAATAGTTGATCGGGAGCACCCTTAACAGCAACAAAAAAAGATTTATCCTCATTTTTTTGAATTGTTGACATCAATTTACGTTCTGAATCAAATGGAACTTCAGCAACTCGAGGTTCACTGCTTAATAATGCATCCACATCTAATCCATGATCTAAATGATATTGAATTAGAGCCGTCTCTGTTGGGTCACCAATTAAATTGCCCTCAGATGTTTGTTTTGTGTCATTACTGAAAGACATCACCTGGTATAGTGGACTTTCTAAATTTGTTTCCACCTTATCGGCATCTAATAACTCATTATTTATAAATATTTTTTCAACAGTCATTTGATTTAACGTTAATGTACCCGTCTTATCTGATGCAATAATGTCAGTACTACCAAGTGTTTCAACTGCTGGTAATTTTCTAACAATCGCATTTCTTTTTGCCATCTTTTGTGTTCCAAGTGCTAAAATAATTGTAACAATAGCTGGTAATCCTTCTGGAATTGCAGCTACAGCTAATGAAATCGCAATTAACAACATATCAATGACACTATTATCTCCATTTTGTAGACCAACGAAGAAAACAATAACAGCAATAATTAATATTAAAATAGTTAATGTTTTACCTAATTGGTTAAGATTATCTTGTAGTGGTGTTTTCATTTCATCGGCAGAATTGAGCATTCCTGCAATACGTCCAACTTCAGTGTTCATCCCTGTTCCAACAACGATTCCTTCACCACGCCCATAAGTTACATTACTATTCATAAACGCCATATTATGGCGATCGCCAATACCAGCATCTTCATCATTTAATAAATTTAAACTTTTATCAACAGGTACTGATTCACCAGTTAAAGCAGATTCTTCAATTTTAAGAGAAGCAATCTGTGTTAAACGTAAATCTGCTGGAATAACATCCCCTGCTTCAAGTAAAACAATATCTCCAGGTACTAAATTTTCACTTTTTACAGTTTCAATTTGCCCATTTCGTTTTACATTTGCGTTAGGTGTCGACATTTCTTTTAACGCATTAATTGCCTCTTCAGCCTTAGATTCTTGAAAAACACCGAATACAGCGTTTAAAACAACAACTAACATGATGATAATTGCGTCCACAACTTCACCTGATGATGCCGCAATTAACGCAGCCACAATTAAAACGATTATCATGAAATCTTTAAACTGATCAAAGAATTTTTGTAATATTGTTTTACGTTTACCTTCTGACAACTGATTCAATCCATACTTGTCTGTTCTTTCTTTAACCTCTTGGGTTGTTAACCCTGCCAAATCTGTCTTTTGGCCTGCTAAAACTTCGTCAACTGATTGTGCGTAAATCCTTTTTGTCATAGTAATCCTCCTTATAATAGTTTCACAAAATACAAAAAAAGACCTATGTATGTTGCAGAACTTTAAACATACATAAGTCTCACTATTTAAGGCAATACCAGAAAAAGAACTTTCTTGTTGGTGACATTGCCGCGGATAACCGCCAGTTACTCCCCTATGATTTCTTTAATTATAACTGAAATGAAACAGCTTACGCAACTATTTACTTCCAAAAAGAATCATAAACAGTAATTGGCAGATGTCGTTTGTGTTCTGTCTTTAAATACCAATTTTCAATTTTATCACTAATTTCTTTTGAAACTACCTTTCCTTCAAGATAATCATCAATATTATCGTAAGTAACTCCTAAGGCAACTTCATCAGGTAGCGCTGGACGGTCTTCTTCCAAATCGGCTGTTGGTACTTTTAAATACAGATGTTCCGGCGCATTTAACGAAGCTAACATCTCTCTACCTTGGCGCTTATTCAAACGCCAAAGTGGTGTAATATCAGCACCTCCGTCACCATATTTAGTATAAAATCCAGTAATTGCTTCTGCAGCATGGTCAGTTCCCACAACCGCACCTGACTTTGCCCCGGCAATCCCATATTGAGCAATCATGCGCTGACGAGCTTTGATATTACCTTTATTAAAATCAGAAATTTCAAGATTGTTTGCCATTAAGCTTATTACCATTTCATCGGTAGCACCTTTAATGTCTACACGAACCACTTGATCTGCCTGCATAAATTTTATAGCATCTAATGCATCAGATTCATCGGATTGATTGCCGTATGGTAGTCGAACTGCAATAAATTGATAATTGCTATCACCGGTTTCTTCACGTAACTCACGAATAGCCTGTTGTGCTAAATACCCAGCAAGTGTTGAATCTTGTCCACCAGAAATTCCTAAAACTAAAGATTTTAAAAATGGATGTTTCAATAAATAAGCTTTCATAAAATCAATACTCATACGAATTTCTTCTGCAATATTTACACTTGATTTCACTTTCAAAGTTTCAATAATTTTCTTTTGTAAGTCAGTCAAGATTAACACCCCTTATTTAATATTATTCATATTATTTCTAATTTTTTGGATGATAGCCATCTTATTATCATAAGCTTTTTGTGATAAATCGACAGGGTAATCTTGTGGATTTAATTCACGTTTATATTCTTCCCATAACCCATCTAACTGAATTCTTGAATACTCTCTAATAGCATCCAATTCTGGCTGATTATAAACCAGTTCACCTTCAACAAATATATCTTGTAAAATTGGTCGTGCATTATAGTTAGTTACCAACTTATTAATATAGGTATACTGCTGATGGAACATATAAAGTGAGTCTTGTTTCTGAGGTTCCTCATCCGATAGTGCAATGTAATCTCCTTCAGTTTTACCATCAACTTTATTAGTAATACGCCATACTTGTTTCTTACCTGGTGTTGATACTTTTTCTGCATTATTACTGAGTTTAATTGTATCAACCATTTTACCATCGCCACCTTCAATGGCTACTAATTTATAAACTGCACCTAAGGCGGGTTGATCATAGGCAGTTATTAGTTTAGTTCCAACGCCCCAGACGTCAATTTTAGCTCCTTGCATTTTTAAATTAGTAATTGTTTTTTCATCTAAGTCATTTGAGGCATAAATTTTAGCTTCTGTAAATCCAGCTTCATCTAATTGTTCACGAACGCGTTTCGAAATGTAAGCCATATCCCCACTATCAATTCGTACGCCGGCAAAATTAATCTTATCACCTAACTCTTTAGCAACTTTAATTGCACTTGGCACACCACTTTTTAACGTATCGTATGTATCAACTAAAAAGACACAATCACGATGCGTTGTTCCGTAAGCCATAAAAGCATCATAGTCATCTCTGTATGCTTGAACTAATGAATGCGCATGCGTTCCACTGATAGGAATACCAAATATTTTACCTGCTCGGACATTACTAGTTGCATCAAATCCACCAATATAAGCTGCACGTGTTCCCCAAATAGCTGCATCAAATTCTTGTGCTCGTCTTGTACCAAATTCTAACACACCATCATCTCCGGCTACAGCTTTGATACGAGCTGATTTTGTTGCAATCAATGTTTGATAATTAATGATGTTAAGTAATGCCGTTTCTACTAATTGACAGTCTGCTAAAGGACCTTCTATTTGGACAATGGGTTCGCCGTTAAAAACAACTTCCCCTTCAACAGCTGACCTGATTGTGCCACGAAAATGAAAATCTTTTAAATAGGCAAGAAAATCATCTGGATATCCTGCCACTTCTCTTAAATACGCAATGTCTGTCTCTGAAAATTTTAAATTTTGAATATAATTAATAGCTCGTTCTAAGCCTGCAAAAATCGCATAGCCATTAGAAAATGGTAAATTTCTGAAGAAAACTTCAAATACAGCATTTTGATTATGAATATTTTTTTCCCAGTAAGTTTGGATCATATTAATCTGATAAACGTCCGTATGTAACGTATAGCTATCATCTGGGTAATTTTTTACCATGATGTTTCTCCTTTAAAATGAATGCACTACTAGAATTTTTTCCAGCACACAAATTATAATCTACATTTTACCATTTTTTCCGTAATCCGTCATATTCAATACTTATTTTAAATTTATCTTCTGTTATAATGAGACAAAGTTTAAAAAGTGAGGACATATTATGCCAAATAAATTTAAAAAAACAAAAATATTAGATATCGAATTTATTAATACAACTAATGACGCTTTTTTAACTCAGATAGCGACTGATTCGATAGCTCATCTAAATCGATTTATCGTGACAGCCAACCCAGAAATTGTTCTATTTGCACGACAACACCCAGATTATAAAAAGATTCTTAACCAAGCTGACTACGTTACACCAGATGGTATTGGTATTATCAAAGGCGCAGCAATTTTAGGGACTCCAATGCCCGAACGAATCACTGGCTATGATACTTTAATGAGCCTGCTTAAATGGGCTAATAGTCATCAAAAATCAATATACCTAGTTGGTGCAGCCGAAACGGTCATCCAAAAAGTTGCCAAAACGATTAAGTCTGATTATCCAAACATTAATTTAGTCGGATTTCATAATGGTTATTTCAAAAATGATCAGGATATTGTAAGTAACATTAAAATATCTCAGCCTGATTTTGTTTTTGTTGCAACAGGTTTTCCAAATCAGGAGGAATTTATTCAGCGTAATCGCCAAGTGTCTGATAGTATCTGGATGGGTGTTGGTGGTAGTTTCGACGTTCTAGCGGGTACTGTGAATCGTGCGCCACAATTTTGGCAAAATCATCATATTGAGTGGCTTTATCGTTTATTCCAAGAACCGACTCGTTTTATTCGAATGCTAGCTATTCCACGTTACTTATTACTAATATACAAAGAAAAATTTAGAGGACATAAAAAAAAGAACTAAGAAATTAAAAATTTCTTAGTTCTTTTTTACATATTGTTATATTACCAAACGAAAACGCCAACCATACCCGCTGATAATAATGAAACTAGAATACCAGATAATAGCATGTAACCAACGTTTCTTGCGATAACATCATTTTTTTCTTTATCCACAATTCCTTTGAAACAACCAATAATCATTCCAATTGTTGAAAAGTTTGCAAACGATGTAACAAAAACAGTTAAAACAGCTTTGTAATGAGGTGCAAATGAGTTAATCGTACTTGATACTTGTCCCATAACAACAAATTCATTTGTTACTAATTTTGTACCCATGTAACGTGCTAATTCGAAAGCATCTGAAGGATTGAATCCCATTAACCAAGCAAATGGGAACATAATAATACCTAAAATATTTTCAAGTGATAAATTTGGATTAACTAATCCAAGAATATTATCAATCAAGGCTGCTAAAGCAACGAAAGCAATAACATTTGCTGCAATAATCAAGACTAACTTACCAGCACCCAAAATTGAATCACCCAAGAAAGCGAAAAAGGGTTCTCTTTTATTATCTGATTCAGAAGTTTCTAAATCATTTGAGTTACTACCTGTCATTTCAGCAATAGTATCTTCTTCTTCTGTTACTTCAACTGGATTTAAAATACTTGTTATAATAATAGCATTAATAATATTAATTGGAACAGCTGTTAAGATATATTGACCTGGCATCATTGTTGTATAAGCACCAATGATTGAAGCCGTCACACAGCTCATTGACATCATTGCCAAAGTTAAGTTCCGTTCTGATTTCATTAGTTTCAACTGAAGGCTTGAAACAGCTAATGCTTCAGTATTTCCCAAAAACATCATTTCTACTGAGAAAAATGATTCAAATTTTGGTTGGCCTGTAATTTTTGATAACCCACGGCCAATCCACTTAATAATAAATGGAAGAACGCCAATGTACGTTAAAATATCAAACAATGGCACAATCATAATAACTGGTAATAGAACACTCATGAAAAATCCCATATCAGTTACTTTAGGCATAGCGGGTACCATAAATTGAATACCTTGATATGCGGCCTGCATTAGCCAATTAAACCCATTAGCCGCGCCTTCTACAAGATCACGTCCTAATGAGAATTTTGTTAAGAACCAAGCTAAAAATAAATTAATAACGACCATAATTGCGATTGATTTCCAATTGACTTCTCTCTTTTTCTTGGAAAACGCAAATGCAACTAAAATAAAAATGGCAACACCGAAAATATTAACTAATAAATACATATCTTAAAACCCCTTCAGATAATTTATTTTTTGCTCTTAAATAATATAGCGTTATCTCAAATTGATGTCAATCGAACAGATTTCTCAAAAAAAAAATTACTCTATCTCATCCATTGATATGGTTGAAAGAGAGCAATTAATAATTTCTTAAACTTTATTTTTCTAGATAAAATTCAAAGCGATTCCCTACATATTGTGTCCGAACATATTCAAAAGGTTCACCATTTTTCAAAAAGCTAACTTGACGAAGCCTCAAAATCGCTTCACCACGCTTGATTGATAGATAATCCGCTATGCTTTCAGCAGCTGACATAGCAGACACTGTCTGTTGTGCCCCTCCCAATGTTAAATTGGCTTTTTCTTCCAATGTTCGATATAAAGAGCTCGTAATTTCAGTTTTACTATAACCCTCAACTAATTTATTAGGAACCGTAGCAACTTCAAAACAAATCGGTAAACCATCAGCATAACGAATTCGTTCCATTCGTAAGACTAGTTCGCCATCGATCAATTGTAACTTTTCAATTTCACTTAATGAAGGCGTTGTAACATGATAAGTGATCGTCTTACTTGAAGCCACTTTTCCCTGTTCAGCCATTAGGTCAGTAAAACTAGTCACACCTGACATCTTTTCTTGAACCTTCTTACGAGCAACGTAGGTTCCATCACCAACATGACGTTCTAGAATACCTTCATCTACCAAGGTTTGAATTGCCTGTCTAAGCGTCATTCTGCTGACACCAAATACAACAGCAAGTTCACGTTCAGCCGGAATACGATTGCCAACTTCCCATTCACCAGATTCAATTGTTTTTTTCATTTCATTATGAATTTGAATATATATGGGAGATCCCATTAACAATTACCTTCCTAACCTTTTATTAAAATTTACGTCCAAAGCTATATGTGCTTTCTAGTTGCATGTTAGCATCAAATAAGTTCATATCAGCATCTTTTCCGATTTCAATAGCACCTTTTGATGTTAAATTGAATTCCCTAGCTTGATTGACAGAACTCATCAATACAGCTTCTTCGATACCACAACCAGTAAATTTCATAATATTTTTAAATGCATCTTGATATTGTAAAACAGAGCCTGCTAAATTACCAGATTCTAATCTTGCTTGTTTGTCTTTAACAATAACTTTTTGCCCGCCAAGTTCGCTTAAGCCTTCAGGCATTCCTTTAGCACGCATCGAGTCAGTAATTAATTCAATACGTTTAGGTCCTTTTAAATCATAGGCTAGTTTAATCATATCTGGCACAATATGAAAACCATCAGCAATAATTTCTGTATAAATATTATCCTCTAAAAATGCATGTCCAGTTACACCTGGTTCACGATGCTTAAATTCGCGTTGTGCATTGTATAAATGAGTGACATGACTTGCTCGAGAATGTTTCATTTCTTCGCGAGTAGCGTTACTATGGCCCACTGAAGGTACGATACCATTCTTGATACAATACTCTTCAAATTCAGGTGACGTTTTATGTTCCGGTGCATAAGTCACTAATTTGATCATATGTCCTGATAATTCATTCCATTTATCAAATAACTTTGTATCAGGTGCCTCAATATATTTTTCAGGCTGTGCGCCTTTAAAAACAGGAGAAATAAATGGTCCTTCAAGATGAATTCCTTGAATAACAGGGTTCACTTCAGCGGCTTTTTTGATACCAACCATAGCATTAGCAATATTTTCATGTGATTGGGTCATTGTCGTTGCGAAATAAGTCGTAACACCTTCGTGAATCATATCGGTAACCATTTCATTAATTTGTTTAGAATCACCATCCATAGCATCAAAACTATATCCACCATGGCTGTGAACGTCAATAAATCCAGGAACAATAATTTTCCCTTCTACATCTCTAACCTCATCAGAGGCTAAAGCTTTGTATTCGCTCATTGGCCCCATTGCACTAATTTGTTTATCAAATCGAATATATGCATCTTCAATTTTTTCTGAACCCGTGTAGATAACTGCATGTTTTAAAACAATACTCATCTTATCCGCCATCCCTTCAATTTATAAACTTAGTATAATCGGTATAGACCAAAAAAACAAGGTCATATCAAATTTAGTTTTTGTCTTTAGCCACAGTTGCATCAACTGCTTTAATAATAGAATTCATAAATCCAGCCTCTTCCATTGCAAGCAATCCAGCAATAGTTGTGCCACCCGGAGATGAAACCTCATCAATTAATTTCCATGGCACTTCATCAGTAGCTAAGACCTTTTTTGCACTGCCTAGTACAGCTTGAGCAGCAATCTTAGTTGCTTTATCTTTTGGTAAGCCATATTTAACGCCTGCACGTGCAAGCGTATCAATAAATAAGTAAATAAATGCTGGTGAGCTACCAGCAAGAGCAACAAACGTGCTAAAATCGCGTTCAGCAATCTCCATCGTTTCACCAATAGTATCAAATAAATCAGTACCTTGTTTCATTTGTTTATCTGTCAAAATATCATTACCGACTAACGCAGTCATACTTTCGGAAACCGTTGCGTTAACATTTGGCATTGTTCTTAAAATACCAACTGAATGATTATCTAATTCTAATTCAATTTCAGAGATTGAAACACCTGATACAATAGAAATTAGCATAGGTTTGTATTCCTTCACTGACTCTTTAATTTCTGCTAAAACCATACCTAAGACAATTGGTTTAACAGCAAGAAAAACAACGTCAGCCTCACTAACCACCTGAGCATTGCTACCTAACGCTGTAAAGCCATTAGCTTCAGCATAAGGTACATAGCTGGACTCTCTTGCACTGTGTACCAAAATTTCTTTTGGCGCGATAAATTCTGCTTCTACTAAACCTTCAATAATTGCTCGAGCCATATTACCAGCTCCAATAAATCCAATTTTCATAGTTTCCTCATTTCAATTATTATATTTAATTACTATCTCCATCATACCGCAAAAAAAAATAAAATAACAAATAAAACAAAAAAGCAGATACCTAAGTATCTGCTTTTAGCTAGTTGGGTTAGATGGATTCGAACCATCGCATGACAGGATCAAAACCTGTTGCCTTACCGCTTGGCTATAACCCAATATTATAAAATAATGGTGGAAGAGAGTGGATTCGAACCACCGAACCCGAAGGAGCGGATTTACAGTCCGCCGCGTTTAGCCTCTTCGCTACTCTTCCATATCAGCTTTATCCGACTTAACTATCATACAAATAAATGGATTAAAAATCAAGCTTTTTTTTCAATTATTTTAAATTAATTATTTGTAACGTAAATTTCCACTCATCGAAGAACGTATTTTTCGTCCATTCGTTATATTTTTTCCGCCCATATCCCACTGGCTTCGTATAATACGTCGTTTCATTAATTTGAATAGGATCATGTTTGATATGGAGGTGCCCAAATAAAACTTTTTCTACTTTATAGTATTCTAACAGATCTCCCATCTTTTGACTACCTAACATGCCGTTTGCAACGTTCCAGAAACGATTATCATTATTAATTTTAATATACAATTCATTAGGTACAAAATGAGTCATAAATATTATTTTTTTATTTAATTGTTTCGCATCACTCAATAATTTTTCAGTTTGTCTTAAACTTAATTTAAATCTCTCGACATCTGGCATTGGTTGAACAATTTTACGATCGATCCAATAGTTTGTTTTCCAATGTAGCATTTCTTTATCAGACCGTTTTAGCTGTTTTGAGTAACTGTAATCGTACCATCCATTATTACCTATAATACGCCATTCAGTGCCGGAGATATCCAAATATTGATTATGGAGATAAGAATCATTCACTACACTTTCTAGCTCATCAAATGTTATATTTTTAACCATGTCATGGTTACCTGCAATAAATAAGACAACAATTTTATTATTTAACTTTCTTTTCAGTCTAATAATATAATCAATCGTTTTATTAAAATCATTAAATAAATCTCCTGTAATAAGATAATACTCAATATTTTTCGCTAATAGATAATTTACTTGTTCATCAATAATTATATCCACATCAACTTTATTAATATCAAAGTGATTATCACTACTAGTTGCAATAATTGTCATGTTTCCCTCCAAAAAAAGATATGTTAATTAAAATTAACATATCTTTCATTAAAAATCTATTTAATTAACGCCTTCCATTAATTTATGAATTCTTGGAATAAAGAAACTCAACATAATACCAAAGGCAACAGTAATTCCACCAACTACAGCAAAGTACATTGATTCAGTAGCGGGTGTGTATAACCGAACAATTTGTGAATTCAATGCTTGAGCAACAGCATCACTCAAGAACCAAACACTCATCATTTGAGATTGAAAACTTTTTGGTGCAAGTTTAGTAGTAATTGATAAGCCAACTGGAGAAACCAAAACTTCACCAAGCATAACCATCATCCAACTTGCAACTAACCATAATGGGCCAACTTTAGTATCTGTTCCAAAAAGAACACCAGGGAGCATCATCCAAAGGAAAGATGCTCCAGCAAATACTAGACCAATTGAAAATTTAGCTGGAGAACTAGGTTGTTTCGATCCTAATTTAACCCATAACCAAGCAAATATTGGAACATAGATTAATATGAATAACGGATTCATACTTTGAAAGAAACTAGCTGGGAAAGTGAACCCAAAAGCACTTAACTGCGTTCTAGTTGACGCAAACATTGCTAAAACAACTGAACCTTGTTCTTCAATTGACCAGAATAAGATACTGGCAATAAATAACGGAATATACGCTGTAAGTCTTGATCGTTCAATTTTTGTTGTTTTCTTACTTGTTAACATCATTGTAAAGTAATAGACAGGGATGATAACTGCAAGAATTGTGATTAAAAGAATGACATTCGTAATATTTAATGATTTAAATAGGAACATGATAACTAAAATTAAAGCTAAAGCTATAACACCGATTGAAGATTTTTTAAGAATAGTTGATAATTCGTTAGGTTGAATAGGGTCATTAGGATATAAACTATCTTTTGTTAAATATTTTCTTCCGTCAAAGTAATATTGAACTAAGCCGAAAAACATCCCAATAGCTGCTAATGAGAATCCAACGTGGTAATTATATTCTTGACCAACCCATCCAACTAGCAACGGTGCAATCAAAGCACCAATATTAATCCCAGATACAAAGATACTGAAACCAGAATCACGTCTTGGATCCTTACTATTGTATAATCCACCAACCATTTCAGAAACATTAGGTTTTAACAACCCTGTTCCCAATACGATTAACGCGATAGATATGAATAAAGCAACTGATTTAAAGGGTGTTGCAAGAACAATATGTCCTAGCATTATTAGTATTCCACCAATAAACACTGTTTTTCTACTACCCCAAAGGCGATCACTAACGAAACCTCCAATGACACCTGATAAATAAATTAATGATCCATAAATGGACATAATTGACATGGCTGTAGCTTGATTATAACCAAGCCCATCCACTTCTGAAATCATATAGTATAAAAGAATTGCTCGCATTCCGTAATAACTGAATCGCTCCCACATTTCTGTAAAAAATAGTGTTGATAATCCTCTAGGATGACCAAAAAAGGCCGTATCTTTATTTTTCATGGACTTCCTCCGATATAAATCTAGTATATGTATTTTAATGCATTACACATTATACAATGTATATATATCAATAGTCAAATCAAATTTTTACTTATATCTCATCATTTACTACTTGTTTTATCATTTAACGTCTTTCTAATATGTGAAAAATTTTATATCCATTATTAAGTAATAGTGTAACAAAAAATGCTCTATAGTATCTGCTATTTTTGCTAGAACAATCTATCAAGTGACTAAGTATTTTATCCGGTTCATTTTAGAAGCACGCGAAAACGTTAAAGTAATCGTTACTTATATAAACTATACGTATCCCAAGTTTACGAGAACTTTGTTATTCCCGAACGCCATAGTTGTTTACGATCAATTTCACATTTACAATGCACTTATGCATGCATTTAATAAAACTTGAATTCAATTTTTTAAAAAAATTGTTTACTCATTTTAATTTAACATGAAGACTATGTGAAAAACGCTATTAACTATCCTTATTCTAATAGCCTACTTGAAGGAAGGGACTAACAATAAATTGAAAATTATTAAACGTAATGCCTACGGATTTAGTGATTTTAGGAACCGTGTTTCCTTTGTAATGAGAAATAAAACTATAAAAAAAGGTGTTGTCACTTTGTGACAACACCTTTTTTTATATTCAGCAACGGTCGTAAAATTTTATTGTTTTATTTTTAATAGCATGGCAACGTCCTACCCTCGCAGGGGGCGACCCCCAACTACTCTTGGCGCTAAGAAGCTTAACTTCTGTGTTC